>DASQFE010000579.1:0-1823 GCA_035633295.1 Ilumatobacteraceae bacterium
ACTTCTGATCCGCGCCGCCGAAACCGCCACCGGCGACACCTGGCGCAACCTACGCCACGAACTCGACCGCATGCACCTGGTCACCCTGGCCACCGCCGACGGCCGCGTCACGCAACGCTCGACCACGACCGCCGGCCAGAAAACCATCCTGGCCGCGCTCGATCTGCCCGAACCACCCAAATACCTGGACTTCACCACCAGCGACAGCGCCGCCGCCGTCGACTAAAACGAACCCGCAGGACACCCCGGTCGTGTAGTAACACGACCCCAACCGGCATTCTCGGCGTTCAGGCAGGTCAACCCACAAATCCAGGAACTTGTGTGCTCACTATCTCATCTCCGGAAGTCAGGGCTGAGCCGGGCAACTTCGTAATGTCCTTCCTGGACGCCCGTCAACGCGATGAAGTCGGTGTACGCCCGGGTTGCGGACGGCCGGCTCGACGGCCGATTCGTCTAGAACGTCGCCGTCTAGGCGGTGCGGCGGCAATTCACTCCCGCACCGACGTCGCCAGCTATGCGTCCAAGCGCGTGAACTGATCCTGGCGGTACTGCTCGACGCAGGCGGCCCTGCGCACCTTGCCGCTCGTGGTAATAGGGATCGAACCAGGCGGCACCATGACGAGATCCGCGACCTTGAGACCGTGCGATTTTGAAATCGACGAGTTCACTTCACGTTTGATGAGGTCGAGATCATGCAGCGCCTCTTCGGGGGAGTCGCCGCGCTTCCTGCGTTCGATGATGACAACCAGTTGCTCCGTGCGGTCGTCCGGTACCGATATCGCGGCCACTCGTCCTCGGGTGATCTCGATGACCGTCGCCTCGATGTCGTCGGGAGAGTGGTTGCGCCCGTACACGATCAAGAGGTCCTTGATCCGACCCATGATGAAGAGCTCGCCCTCGAAGAAGAATCCGAGGTCGCCGGTCCTCAGCCACGGACTCTTGGGCGTGCCGCCGGTGTGCGGCAGGAGTTCTGCGTTGAACAGCTCACGACTCTCCGGTTTGCGCCAGTACCCCTCGGCCACGTTGTCGCCGTGGACCCAGATCTCGCCGGTCGTGTTCTCGGGGCATTCGATGCCGGTTTCGGGGTCGGCGATCCGTACCAGCGGTGATTGCGGCATGCCGTAGCCGACGAGCGGCGTACCGCCTCCGCTGACGCTGCGCTTTGCGTGCCCGACGGACAACTTCTCGACGTCGAACTCGACGATATGCGGCGGGTGACCCGCTGCGCGCGTCGCCAGGTAGCAGACCGCTTCGGCCATTCCGTACGACGGGCGAAGCGAGGTGTCGCGGAATCCGCATTTCGCGAATCGGTCGGTGAAGCGCTTCAGCGTCTCCGGGTGAACGCGTTCGCTGCCGCTGAGGATGTGCTGAACGTTACTCAGATCCAGCCCGGCCATGTCCTCGTCGGAGGTGCGCCCGGCTGCCAGTTCGAACGCGAAGTTGGGCCCGGCCGAGACGGCGCCGAAATGGCGTGCCATCAGCTGCACCCACCTGGCCGGTCGCTGAAGGAACGCGACGGGGTTGGTGAGGACGGAGTGGGTGCCGCTCAGAATCGGCACGCACGCGCCGATGATCAGGCCCATGTCGTGGTAGAGCGGCAGCCACGATACGAACGTCGCACCCGGTGGGGGAACCCGGCCCGAATCCTTGAAGAAGGCCGACATCATCTGTTCGAAGTTAGCGGACAGGTTCTCGTGGGTGATGACGACACCCGCAGGCTTGCGGGTCGACCCCGAGGTGTACTGGAGATAGGCGATGTCGGGCAGCTTGCCCTTAGGGATGGATCCTCTGCGGGTGTCGAGGTCCAGCCGATCCACTTCGAG
>DASQFE010000580.1:0-8037 GCA_035633295.1 Ilumatobacteraceae bacterium
TGACGGCAGCGTCTTCGAAGGGGAGCTGATCGGTGCCGATCGGTCGGTCGCGGCGGGAGAGGTGGTGTTCAATACCGTTCTGAGCGGCTACCAGGAGGTCATCACCGACCCCAGCTATGCGGGCCAGATCATCACCTTCACCACACCGCACATCGGCAACTACGGCGCGAACGCCGCCGACTTCGAATCACGCGGCACGTTCTGTCGCGGCATCGTCGTGCGCGCGCTCGCACGTCGCCACAGCAACCATCGGGCCGAATCCGGCCTCGACGCCATGCTGCGCCGGCACGGTGTGCCCGGCATCGCCGGGATCGACACCCGTCGACTCACCCGCATCCTGCGTGACGCCGGTGCCATGCCGGGAGCGTTCGGATCGATCTCGCTCGCCGACCTCGCCGTAGCAGCCAATGCCGAACCCGGAACCGACGGCGTCGACCTGGTCAGCCAGGTCACCATCGATGCGGGCTACACCGTCGAGGCGCTCGATCCCGACAACACCACCCGCATCGTTGCGATCGACTACGGCATGAAGCGCAACATCGCGGTCAACCTGTCTCGTTTCGGCACCGTCGAGGTGGTGCCGGCGTCGACGAGCGCTGCCGACATCCTCGCCCGGACTCCCAACGGCGTGTTCCTGAGCAACGGCCCCGGCGACCCGGCGATGGTGCCCTCTGCCGTCGACACGATCGGCGGCCTCATCGGTAACGTCCCGATCTTCGGGATCTGCCTCGGCCACCAACTCCTCGGTCGGGCGATCGGCGCCGGCACCGTCAAGCTCCCGTTCGGCCACCACGGGGGCAACCATCCGGTCAAGAACCTCGCTACCGGACGCATCGAGATCACGAGCCAGAACCACAACTTCGCCGTCGACCCCGGCTCGATGGCCGGCAAGGCGATCATGACGCACGTCAACCTCAACGACGGTGTCTGCGAGGGGCTTTCGGTCGACGGCGAGCTGGCCTTCAGCGTGCAACACCACCCCGAAGCCAACCCGGGGCCGCATGACTCGCACTATCTGTTCGAGCAGTTCGCCGACATGATGCGCCACGCCGGCGCGGTGACGGGGAGCCGCTGATGCCCAAGCGCACCGACATCCACTCGATCCTGATCATCGGGTCGGGCCCCATCGTCATCGGCCAGGCCTGCGAGTTCGACTACTCGGGCACCCAGGCCTGCCGGGTACTTCGGGAGGAGGGCTACCGGGTGATCCTCGCCAACTCGAACCCGGCGACGATCATGACCGACCCCGATTTCGCCGATGCCACGTACATCGAGCCGCTCACGTGGCAGGTCGTCTCGGCCATCATCGACCGTGAACAGCCCGATGCCGTGCTGCCGACCCTCGGTGGCCAGACCGGCCTCAACATCGCCATGGAGCTGTTCGAGCGCAACCTGATCGGCGTGCCGGGCACCCCCGAGATGATCGGCGCCAACGCCGAAGCCATCGCCACCGCAGAGGACCGCGAACTGTTCAAACGGGCAATGGTCGGCATCGGTCTCGATTGCCTGCGCTCGGGCACCGCCCACACGATGGAGGAAGCCCGCGTCGTCGCTGCCGACATCGGGCTCCCGGCCGTCATCCGGCCGGCGTACATCCTGGGAGGTCGTGGAACGGGTATCGCATCGACGCCGGAGGAGTTCGAACGCATCGCGTCGAACGGCCTCACGGCGAGCCCGATCAGCGAGATCCTCATCGAGGAGTCGGTGTACGGCTGGAAGGAATACGAGCTCGAGGTCATGCGTGACCACGCCGACAACTGCGTGATCATCTGCGGCATCGAGAACGTCGACCCGATGGGCGTCCACACGGGTGATTCGATCACGGTGGCCCCGATCCAGACCCTCACCGATGTCGAGTACCAGGAGATGCGTGACTCTGCACTCGCCTGTATCCGGCGCGTCGGGGTCGAGACCGGCGGGTCGAACGTGCAGTTCGCGGTCGAGCCGGGCACCGGTCGTCAAGTGGTCATCGAGATGAACCCGCGTGTCTCGCGGTCGTCGGCCCTGGCCTCGAAGGCGACTGGGTTCCCGATCGCCAAGATCGCCGCCCGGCTCGCTGTTGGCTACACGCTCGACGAGATCCCCAACGACATCACCGAGACCGCCGAGCGTTCCACGCCGGCGAGCTTCGAGCCGGTGATCGACTATGTGGTCACGAAGATCCCGCGCTGGGCATTCGAGAAACTGCCGGGTACCACCGGCGTGCTCGGCACCCAGATGCAGTCCGTCGGGGAGGTCATGGCCATCGGTCGGACGTTCCCCGAGAGCCTGCAGAAGGCACTGCGGTCGTTGGAGCAGGGCCGCCTCGGGCTCGGCTGCGACCCGGCGGCGGGGCATCTCGACGAGCTGAGCGACGAGGAGCTGCTCGCCCAGGCAGCGATCCCGACCGCCGACCGCATCCAGCAGGTCGGTGAACTCCTGAACCGGGGTGTCTCGATCGACACCGTTCATGCAGCGACGTGGATCGATCCCTGGTTCCTCGACCAGATGTCGATGATCGTGGAAGAACGCGCAGAACTGGCGGCGACCGGTTTCGACGCGATGACGAGGCGGACGTGGCGGCGCGCCAAGCGTCTCGGGTTCTCCGATGGTCAGCTCGCTCACCTGTGGGCGCTGCCCGAGAACGAGGTTCGCACAGCTCGCGAAGCAGCGGGCGTCATCCCGACGTACAAGACCGTCGACACCTGCTCCGCCGAGTTCGTCGCTGAGACGCCGTACCACTACTCGACGTATGAGGACGAGAGCGAGGTTCGATCGTCCAACGGTCGCAAGGTCGTGATCCTCGGGTCGGGCCCCAACCGGATCGGCCAGGGCATCGAGTTCGACTACTGCTGTGTCCATGCGTCGTTCGCGCTGCGCGAAGCGGGCTTCGAAACGATCATGATCAACTGCAATCCCGAGACCGTGTCGACCGATTACGACACGTCTGATCGCTTGTACTTCGAACCGCTCACACAGGAAGACGTCCTCAACGTCATCGCCGCCGAGCAGCCCGAGGCAGTCATCGTGTCGCTCGGTGGCCAGACACCGCTGAAGCTGTCCGGGCTGATCCCCGTCGAGCTGGTAGCGGGAACCTCGCCTGATTCGATCGATGCCGCAGAAGATCGTGAACGCTGGAACGCCATCTGTAACGAGTTGCGCATCCCGCAGCCTCCTGGCGGCACGGCAGTCGACCTCGAGCAGGCGTTGGCCATCACCGACGACATCGGCTTTCCCGTGCTGGTCAGGCCGAGTTATGTGCTCGGTGGACGCGCCATGCAGATCGTGCACGACCGCAACCATCTGGCGCGTGCCATGGACGAGTTGGCCGGATTCGGCAGCCTGGGCAAGGAGGGCGGCCTGTCCGCCGAGCGGCCCGTGCTGATCGACCAGTTCCTCGCTGACGCCACCGAGGTCGACGTCGATGCAATCCGCGATCACACCGGCGAGGTGCTGATCGGTGGCGTGATGGAGCACGTCGAGGAGGCGGGCGTGCATTCTGGTGACTCGGCGTGTGCAATCCCGCCGCCGACCCTGCCGTCGTGGGTGGTCGAGGTCATCGAGTCGTATACGGCGGTCATTGCCAAGCGGCTCGATGTTCGTGGTCTGATCAACGTGCAGTACGCGGTGATCGGCACCACCGTGTACGTCATCGAGGCCAACCCGCGTGCGAGTCGGACGGTTCCGTTCGTCGCCAAGGCGACAGGTGTCCCGCTCGCCAAGGTCGCCACCCGTGTGATGCTCGGAGCGACGCTGGCCGAACTGCGCGCCGAAGGTCTCCTGCGACCCCCGGTCGGCGGTCACGTCGGCGGTCACGTCGCGGTCAAGGAGGCCGTCCTGCCGTTCAGCCGGTTCCCGGAGGTCGATCCGGCACTCGGGCCGGAGATGCGTTCGACCGGAGAGGTCATGGGTATTGCCGACACGTTTGGACGGGCTTTCTACAAGGCCGAGGTCGCCGCGGGAACCTTCCTACCAACGGAGGGGACGGTCTTCCTGTCGCTCGCCGACCCCGACAAGCCGGCCGGCCTCGTGGTCGCGCAGCGGTTCCGGGCGCTTGGTCTCGGCATCGTGGCCACCGAGGGGACCGCTGCCTACTTGGCTGCATTCGATGCCCCGGTCGACCAGGTGGTCGCGAAAGTGCAGGAGGTCGGACCGGATGGTGGGCCTGGCGGCCAACATGTACAGGGTCGGGTGACCGCCGTCGATCTGATCGCCGATGGCAAGATCAGCTTCGTGGTCAACACACCGCGCGGCCGCCTCGGACGCAGCGACGGTGAAGCGATCCGCAAGGCGGCGAGTCTGCACGGTGTGAGTTGTGTGACCACTGTCGCCGCCGCGCTCGCCGCAGTGCAAGGCCTCGCCGAGAACGACGGCGACGGCCTGACGGTCAAGACCCTTCAGGAGTACCACGGGCAGGAGTACCACGGGCAGGAGCGCTCCCCGATGCCGGCCGCCGCCATGCCTTCGAGCGCAACGTGATCGATACCCGGGTCCGGGTTGGCTCGATCGAGTTGTCGACGCCCGTGATGACGGCGTCGGGCACGGCCGGCTACGGCGCGGAGTTCGGCGGATATCTCGACTTCGCCGCGCTCGGAGCGGTTGTCACGAAGTCGTTGGCTCCGTATGAATGGGCCGGAAACCCTCCACCACGGCTGCACCCGACGCCGCAGGGCATGATGAACGCCGTCGGCCTCCAGGGCCCGGGCGTGCGGTACTGGCTCGATCACGTCCTCGACGACCTCCTGGCCACCGGGGCGACCGTGGTCGCCAGTATCTGGGGTCGATCGGTCGCGGACTATGCGCAGGCTGCCGACATGCTCGCTGCGGCACCGCCCGGGGTGGTGGCCGTCGAAGTGAACCTCTCGTGCCCGAACCTCGAAGGGCGAGGTTCGATCTTCGCCCACGATGCCGCACTGTCGAGCGAGGTGATCGCTGCAACCGCTGGATGCGGCCGGCCCCGCTGGGCGAAACTCAGTGCCAACACCGATCGCATCATCCAGGTCGCCGAAGCGGTGGTGGGTGCCGGTGCCGAGGCACTCACGTGTATCAACACACTGTTGGGACTCGCCTACGACCCAGACACGCTGTCGCCGACGCTGGGAGCCGGCGGTGGGGGGCTGTCAGGGCGCGCCATCCACCCGGTGGCCGTTCGCGCCGTGCACGACGTGCACCAGGCGCTCCCTGAGGTCCCGATCGTGGGCGTTGGCGGTGTGGCATCGGGGTGGGACGCCGTGGAGTTGTTGTTGGCCGGCGCCTCGGCGGTACAGGTCGGCACCGCATCATTCGCTGATCCCCGAGCGACGCAGCGAGTGCAGGACGAACTCGTTGCATGGGCTGTGAGCAGGGGATTGACCAGCCTGGGCGAGATCACTGCGATAGCTTGAGCGTCATGGCAACACCCCCACAGTTGACCCCCGAACAACGTATGGACGCACTGGCCAAGGCTGCGCTGGCCCGCACCGCTCGCGCCGAGATCAAGGCCCGCCTCAAGATGGGCTCGATGAGCCTGGCTGACGCGTTGGCCTCCGACGACGTGAACGTCGGCAAGCTCAAGGTCGTCTCTCTCCTCGAGTCGCTGCCCGGCGTCGGTAAGGTCAAGGCCCGCAAGATCATGGAAGACGTCGAGATCGCCGACAACCGACGCGTCCAGGGCCTCGGCACCCAGCAGAAGGCGAAGCTGCTCGAACTCCTTGCGAGTTGAACACAACCGCTGAGCAGGAGCAGTTGTGATCATCGTTGTTTCCGGCCCGGGCGGGGTCGGCAAGGGAACCATTGTGGACGCGCTGGTGCGGCGCGACCCTCGGCTGTGGCTCAGTCGGTCGTGGACCACCCGTGAGCGCCGCCCCGCCGAATCCGACGACGCCTACGTGTTCTGCGACCCCGCGACGTTCGAGGAGCGCATCGCCGAAGGTGGCTTCCTGGAGTGGACGGAGTTCCTCGGCAACTACTACGGAAGCCCCACGCCAGCCCCTGACAGCGATCAGGATGTGGTGCTGGAGATCGAAGTCGACGGGGCCCAACAGGTGAAGCGGGTCTACCCGGAAGCGCTTCTGCTGTTTGTCGTTCCGCCCTCGCGCGAAGAACAGGAGCGCCGGCTGCGGGGGCGTGGTGACCCCGGCGACAAGGTGCTCGCACGCCTGAAAAAGGCCGAGATCGAAGAGCCGATCGGTCGTGAATTGGCCGACCACATCGTTGTCAACGATGACCTCGACGCGACGATCGCCGAGATGCTGCACATCATCGAAGCCGCACGACCCAGCTGACCAGGCGGTATGATCGTTGCCCTATGGCGCTCGACCACGACACGATGATCAACCCTCCTATCGAGAGCCTTCTCGGCACGGTCGATTCGAAGTTCACACTGGTCACGCTCGCTGCACGTCGGGCGCGCAACATCAACTCGTACTTCAACCAGCTCGGTGACGGCCTCGGCCACATGATTCCGCCGCAGGTGTCGTCGGTGGCCCGCAAGCCGCTGTCGATCGCCTTCGAAGAGATCTCCGATCACAAGATCGTCTGGGCGCCGGCGCCCGAAGAAGTCGTCGTCGACGAAGAGTTCGACGCCGACGCAGAAGCGCAGGCCATCGCCGACGCCGCTGCCGACTCGACCGACGGCTGACACGTCACCGCATTCACTCGGGAGGGGAACCGATGCTCGAAGGCAAGCGGATCGTCTTGGGGGTGACCGGCGGTATCGCCGCATACAAGGCGATCGAGGTGTGCCGGCGTCTTGTTGATGCCGGGGCCCATGTGGTGCCGATCATGACCGCCGGCGCCGAGCACTTCGTTGGTCGGACCACGCTGAGCGCACTCGCTTCCGAGCCGGTGCAGACCGAGCTGTGGGACAACCCGACCACACCGATCCCGCACACCAGCATTGGCCAGGACGCCGACTTGATCCTCGTCGCGCCGGCCACGGCACGCCTGATCGCCGCCTACCGCATTGGCCTGTCGACCGACCTGCTGACGAACACGCTGATCGCAACTCGGGCGCCGGTCGTCGTCTGCCCGGCGATGCACACCGAGATGTGGGAGCACCCCAGCGTGGTCGAGAACGTTGCCGTGCTCCGGGCACGTGGCGTGCACATCGTAGAGCCCGAGTCGGGGCGGCTGGCGGGCGGCGACATCGGCCCAGGCCGTCTCGCCGACGTTGCGTCGATCGTGGCCGCCGTCGAGCGTGTCCTCGGGCCGCGTGATCTCGAGGGAATCGCGGTGGTGGTGTCGGCCGGCGGAACCCGTGAACCGATCGATGCTGTCCGGGTGATCGCCAATCGCAGTTCGGGTAAGCAGGGCTACGCCCTTGCGGCCGAAGCTGCCAGTCGAGGCGCACGGGTCACGCTGGTGTCGACGGTGGCGCTCGAAGTGCCTGCCGGCGTCGAGGTGGTGGTGGTCGAGACCGCCGACGAGATGGAGCGCGCCATGGTGGCGGCTGCAGTCGATCACGACGTGATCGTGATGAGCGCCGCTGTGGCCGACTTTCGGCCCAAGGTGGCCGCCGACGGCAAGCTGAAGAAGCGCGATGGCACGCCGGAGATCATCCTCGAGCCGACGCCCGACATTCTCGCCGGGCTCGGGGCCGCCAAGCGCCCCGGGCAAGTGCTGGTGGGGTTCGCTGCCGAAACCGACGATCTGGTCGCCAACGCCACCGAGAAGCTTCGCTCCAAGCATCTGGACCTCATCGTGGCGAACGATGTGAGTGCCCCACTGGTTGGCTTCGCACACGACACAAACGCGGTTACGCTGCTGCGGCCCGACGCGGAGCCTGTCGAGATCGACCTCGCATCGAAGCGAGATGTCGCTCGGGCCGTCATCGACACCATCATCGAAATCATTCGCTCCACACATCGACAGGACACTGCATGAGCACGTACACGTTCACTTCCGAAAGCGTCACCGAAGGCCACCCAGACAAGATGGCCGACCAGGTCTCCGACTCGATTCTCGACGCCATCCTCGCCGAGGATCCCAACGGCCGCGTTGCCTGCGAGACCCTCCTGACCACCGGCCTGTGCGTCATCGCCGGTGAGATCACCACATCGGCATACGTCGACATCCCCA
>DASQFE010000581.1:0-4786 GCA_035633295.1 Ilumatobacteraceae bacterium
CAACGGCTGGGCGAGCGTGCTCGATGCGGTCGAGTCGATGCCGGCCGACCAACGTGCTGCCATCGAGGTCGACATCGCTGCGGCCTACGAAAACGGTCCGGATGTGGCGATGGTCGACTCCGACAAGGGCATCACCAACCTACACGTGCCGAGCGACGTGATCGTCGACGCATCGATGCCGGCGATGATCCGCACGTCGGGCCAGATGTGGAACAAGGCCGGCGAGCAGCAAGACACCAAGGCGGTCATCCCCGACAGCTCCTATGCCGGCGTGTACCGGGTCGTGATCGACGATTGCCGGGCCAACGGCGCCTTCGATCCGTCGACCATGGGCACCGTCCCGAACGTCGGCTTGATGGCGCAGAAGGCCGAGGAGTACGGCAGCCACGACAAGACCTTCGAGGCCGCTTCGGCCGGTTCGATTCGTGTGGTCGACGTCGCGACCGGCAACACCCTGATGGAACAGGCCGTTGCCGCCGGTGACATCTTCCGTGTCTGCCAGGTGAAGGACGAGCCGATCCGCGATTGGGTACGCCTCGCCGTTGATCGAGCCCGCGCCACCGGCTCTCCGGCGGTGTTCTGGCTCGACGACACGCGGGCGCATGATGCTCAGCTCATCGTGAAGGTGCGCGAGTACCTCGGCGATCACGACACCAATGGCCTGCAGATCGAGATCATGTCACCCGAGGACGCCACGAAGTTCTCGATCGACCGGATCCGCCGCGGTGACGACACGATCTCGGTGACCGGCAATGTGCTGCGCGACTACCTGACCGACCTCTTCCCGATTCTCGAGCTCGGCACGAGCGCCAAGATGCTCTCGATCGTTCCACTCCTCAACGGTGGCGGACTCTTCGAGACGGGAGCCGGTGGATCTGCTCCCAAGCACGTGCAGCAGCTGCTGAAGGAGAACTACCTGCGCTGGGACTCGCTCGGTGAGTTCCTGGCGCTGGCGGTGTCGTTCGAGCACTTGGCGAACGTGACCGGCAACGAGCGGGCCCGCATCCTCGGCGTCACGCTCGATGCCGCTACTGGCCAGCTGCTCGAGAACGGCAAGTCACCGGCGCGTCGTCTCGGCCAGATCGACAATCGCGGCAGCCACTTCTACATCGCGCTCTACTGGGCGCAGGCGCTCGCTGCGCAGACCGCCGACGCCGAGCTGGCAGCGACGTTCGCTCCGATCGCCGCGGAACTCTCGGCCAACGAACAGACCATCGTCGACGAGCTCCTCGCCGTGCAGGGCCAGCCCGCCGATATCGGCGGCTACTTCGCGCCGGACGCCGAAAAGGCAACGGCGATCATGCGTCCCAGCCCGACCTTCAACGCCGCCATCGACGCCCTCTCCTGACGTACACGATGCGTCTGAGACATCGTGTACGTGTCAGCGGTTGGCGAGGGGGACGTAGGCGCGCTCGTCGGGGCCGGCGTACCACTGGCGCGGCCGGGAGATCTTCTGGGCAGGATCGTTGAGGAGTTCCTGCCAGTGCGCCAACCAACCCGACATGCGCGGGATGGCGAAGAGCACGGTGAACATGTCGACCGGAAATCCCATGGCCTGGTAGATGAGGCCAGAGTAGAAGTCGACGTTCGGGTACAGCTTGCGGTCGATGAAGTAAAAGTCCGACAACGCCGTCTCCTCGAGCGCGAGCGCGATGTCCAGCAGCGGGTTCTTGCCGGTCACCTTGAACACCTCGTCGGCAACCTCTTTCACGATGCGTGCCCGCGGGTCGTAGTTCTTGTAGACGCGGTGGCCGAAGCCCATCAGGCGGCCCTCGCCGGCTTTCACCGACTCGACGAACGCTGGGACGTTCTCGATCGATCCGATGTCGCTGAGCATCCGTACGACGGCTTCGTTGGCGCCGCCGTGCAGTGGGCCGTACAGCGCCGCAGCCGCGCCGGCAGCCGAGGAATATGGGTCGGCCTGGCTGGAGCCGATGACGCGCATTGCAGTGGTACCGCAGTTCTGTTCGTGGTCGGCGTGGAGGATGAACAGCACCTCCATGGCGCGCTCGAGGCGGGGGTCGACCTCGTAGTCGCCGATCTTCCACATCATGTTGAGAAAGTTGGCGGGATACGACAGATCGTTGTTCGGCTGGTTGAACGGAAGGCCCACCGAGAACCGGTAACACATCGAGGCGATGGTCGGCGCCTTGGCAATCAGGCGGAGAATCTGGCGGTCACGGGCATCGGCATCGTCGATGTCCTTGGCGCCCTCGTAAAACGTGCCGAGGGCCGCAACGGCGGAGATGAACATCCCCATCGGGTGAGCGTTGTAGTGGAATCCGTCGACGAACCGCTTGCGCATGTTCTCATGGATGAATGTGTGGTTCGTGACGTTGCCGACCCAGGTGTCGAGCTGTTGCTTGTTCGGCAGCTCGCCGTTCAACAGGAGGTAGGCGACCTCGAGGTACGTCGAGTGCTCGGCGAGCTGCTCGATCGGGTACCCGCCGTAGCGCAGGATTCCCGCATCACCATCGAGGTAGGTGATCGCCGACTTGCACGACGCCGTCGAGAGGTACGCCGGGTCGTAGCAATACAGCGTCGGGTCGAGCTCACGCAACGCCGACGACGAGAACACCCCGCCCTCGATGGGAACGGTGACGGTCTTTCCGGTGCGGTCGTCGGTGATGGTGATGGTGTCGGGCACGTGGCTTCCTCTCGCGGCGCGAACTCGTTGTCGATGCCGTCGGAGGTTCCTCCCCGACCGCGGCGTCACAATAGTGCCGTCCCGCTCAACTACCCCCAACCGGCGTGTCAGAGTGGGCTGTTGCCGTGCTTGCGGCCGCTCAGCACCTCACGCTTGTCGACGAGCGCATCGAGGGCAGCGGCGATTTCGCGGCGCGTCTCGGCGGGGTCGATCACTGCGTCGACGAGCCCACGTTCGGCGGCGACGTACGGGTTGAGTAGCCGGTGCGCATAGTCGAGTTCGAACTCGGCGCGCTCTTCGGGAGTTGCGCGTCGCTGCAGGATCGCCGCTGCCTGCCCGGCACCCATCACAGCGAGCTCGGCCCATGGCCATGCCAGGCAGAGATCGTTTCCCATCGTCTTGGAGTCCATGACGATGTAGGCGCCGCCGTAGCTCTTGCGCAGGATCACACAGATCCGTGGCACCGTCGCCCTGGCATACGCGTACACGAGCTGCGCCCCATGGCGAATCATTCCCCGCCACTCGAGATCTTTGCCGGGGTAGAAGCCGGGCGTATCGACCAGGGTGATGATGGGCAGGTTGAAGGCGTCGCACATCGCGACGAATCGAGCGGCCTTCTGCGATGCCGGGATGTCGAGCGTGCCGGCGAGCGTGATCGGTTGGTTGGCGACGATGCCCACGGGCGCTCCTGCGATGGTGGCAAAGGCCGTGACGACGTTGGCCGCCCACTGTGGTCTCAGTTCCAGCATCGAGTCGACGTCGACGATTGCTGCGGCGACCTTGCGGACGTCGTAGCTCCCCGTGGAACTCGGCGGAATCAGTTCGCCGGCCTCGGGGCAGCTCCGATCGGCCGGGTCGTCGGTGGCGACGACAGGCGGTTCGGCGTCGACGTGATCGGGCAGGTACGCAAGGAGGTCGCCGACGGCGTCGACGGCGGCCTCGCGGTCGACGACCACCATCGTCGCAACTCCCGTGTAGCGGCCGTGGTTCGCTGCGCCGCCCAACTCCTCGACGCCGATTCCGATGCCGGTGAACTCCTCGACCATCGTCGGTCCGTTCACGAACGCGTAGCTGTCGGCGGTCATCACAGTGAGATCGGCGAGGCCGAGGAGCAGCGCCGGCCCCGAGACGGCGGGTCCGTCGACGATCATCGCCATCGGCACGATCCCGGAGCACTGCACCATCTCCGCCGCCACCGTTCCCCACGCGTGGAGCGCCGGGATCCCTTCGTCGATCGCGGCACCCGACGTGGCCAGGACCATCACGAGTGGAAGTCGGTGCGAACGCGCGGTTCGAGCAGCGCGGGCCAACTGCAGCGACGATTCGGTCGTGAGCGGGGTGGTGCGATCGTCGGTGGTGAACTCGGCCCACACCACATCGCGTCCGTTGAGCGGGCGAACCGACACTGCGACGTCGCTCGGTGTGCGTGCCGCAAGCGCCAACCCTGTGGTCGTCGCAGCTCGATCACTCATGCGCGGCGACAGTACCGGTCGGTGAGGTGGATGGACAACGACGGGTCAACCTGGGCGCGAAGCGGGGATTGCAGCGGCCTCCGGATGTACACCGTGTTGGGCCCTGCCCTGCTCGCTGGCCACTTCACGAAGCGTCTCGAGTGCTGCCATCGTCGGGGCCGTAGCGCTGGGCCGGCGCCGTCTCGCGAATGCAACAACTCGTCGGGGGAGCTCCGGCACCGTGATGCAGTGGAACGATCCCTCGAGCCACGTGGGAACGGCGGTGGCAGGCACGATCGCGGCGCCGAAGCCGTCGAACGCCAACGATGCCAGGAGGCGGACACCATCGACCTCGGCCTGGGCTCGCAGCGTGATGTCGGCAGTGGTGGCGGCGCGCTCGAGCACCCGCCGCAGTGCGGCGCCGGGAGGCGGGAGCAACAGCGGTACTTCGTCGAGGTCGGCGAGCGGAATCGTGTCGCGATCGGCCAATGGGTGACCGTCGGCAGCCAGCAGCAGGAGGTCCTCGGCGAACAGCGGCTCGATGACGAGCTCAGGGTCGTCGACGGGGAGATGGACGATGGCGGCGTTCAACTGTCCGGTGAGCACATTCGGCACGAGCGACGAGGTGGCGCCCTCCTGCACGATGACGCGAACAGACGGGTGCCGCTCGCAGAGACGGTTCAAGAAG
>DASQFE010000582.1:0-4184 GCA_035633295.1 Ilumatobacteraceae bacterium
CGCATCAGGCCACGGTCCCAAGGAAGACACGCGCCAACCGCGGCTCCCACTCATGTGCTGTAACCGGCATCGACCTCATGGGCTCGAGCCACTCTCCTCATCCGGGGCATCCGTGGCCGGCCGGGTGTGGCAATCAGATGACCGGGACCAAGCCCTCACGGACCTCCCCCAGAGACGATCTCGACGCCACCCCCCGGACCAGCCGGGATGACCATGCAACCCTGGAACCTCAGCCCCGTGGTGGATCCACGGTGCCGATGTCCCTTACATGAGTCGGCATCGATCTCGTTTGTGGGGCTTTCGCCACGGACGACCTGGTTGGGGGATCGGACACCACTGCCCACCGTGACTTGTTGGCAGACCGAGCGTCGTCGGTCAGAAGTCGAAGGTCGCCATGACGGCGGCGTGGTCGGATCCGGGTCGACCGACTTCGGTGCTGGGGTTGTCGTCAATGGACGGCAGTGGTTGCTCGTTCGCGGTGAACGATCCGACTTCGACGACACGGTTGGCGTCGACGAGGAAGTGGCTTGCGAAGAGGTGGTCGATCAGTTCGGGTCGGCCGCGGTAGATACGGCTGAAGCGCTCGGTTTCGGGAATCAGTGGGGCGAGGTTCCAGAGCCGTTGGCCGTCGCCGTTGTCTGGTCGCTCGAAGCCGGTGGTGCCGATCTCGGAGCCGGGCGGACCGTTGAGGATTTGGGTGGTTGCTGCGTCTACTTCGTCGTTCATGTCACCGACGACCAAGAGCGGCTGCTGGCTTCCTTGTCCGCCAAGTTGGGCGGTCGCATGGGCGCGCACGGTGGTGGCTTCGGAGGTGCGCCGGTAGAGGGCGTATGCGCTGTAGCGGGCGCGTTCGTCTTCGTTGCGGGCGTTGAATCGGCCACCCGGGAACGTCAGCAGCTTGGATTTCAGATGGCAGTTCACGATGCGAACGTCGTGGCCGTTGGCGCGCACCGTCGCTTGCAACGCCCCGCGACCCATCTGGTTCATGATCCGGGGCCCGTCGGGTCCGTCGGGGTCGTCACCGACTTGAATTGGCAGCAGCCCGGGCGGGAAGGCACGCACGTTGATCTGCTCGCGAAGCTTTTTCGTCGACAGGAACCCGACGCGGATGCCGCGTTCGTCAGCGACGCCCAGCGCCGAGAACCTCATGTTGTGGTTCAACGCGTCCTGGAGCGCCGAGAGTGCTGGCGCGGTGCCGACTTCCTGCACGGCGAGCACGTGCGGTTCGGTCCGGTCGATCACCGCCGCGAGCGACGCGATCTTGGCGTCGAAGTCGACCTGGCGTTCGGGGCCGCCTTCGACGCCGACTTCGAACAGGTTCTGGACGTTCCATGTCATCACCCGAAACTGCGTCATGCCGTCTCCGATCGCATAGTGACGACAGTAGGCACACCACCCGCGCCTTGTCACCGGGGCATCGGTCACCTCACAGGCCATGCCGTTTCTCGCGCATAGCTGCTTCGTCCTTCAGCGTGCGCTACGCCGTCAATTCTGATGCGGCTCGAGCGCCATCCTCAGGCGGGCACCTGTCGGCAACGGCCCCTTCGAGGCCAAGCGAAGGCCAACGCGAGCATCCTCTCTTGGACGGGGTGTTGCACGATCGACTGCAAGCACGGCGATGATGGGCCGAGATGAGCGATTTCCCGCCACCGTCGGTAGCGCACAACCTGCCGTCGCTCAACACAGGTTCGAGCGGCAGGTGGGCTCGCTGGCATCGACGGCCGAGGTGGCAACGTTGGGGCACGTATTTCGTTGCTGTCGTGGTCGGTCTTGCCGGGTTGGGTGCGGTGACTGGCGATCCAGGAGCAGATGACTCCAAGATCAACCTGGTATCCGGCACGAGCGAGCCTTCGACCACTGCGTCCACCACCCCCTCATCGGCCACCACCGCACCGGCGGCGACCCCATCGGCGACGGCGACGGTCGCTGCCACCACGACGAGCAGCACTAACCCGACCACATCGACCTCGATCGTCGCACCACCAGCCACGATCCCAGGCTCAGTCCTGGCCCTGGATGTCCTTGGCCTGATCACGGTCGAGAACGAACGCCAAGATGGTTACGACCGCGACCTGTTCGCCTATGGCGACACCGTTGATAGTCGTGGATGCCGCACACGAGCGCTGGTGTTGATCCGAGATTCGCTCTCCCCCGCCCAGGTTGATCCTGTCGGGTGCGCTGTGGTTGCTGGCGATTGGTACTCGGTGTACGACGGCGTGGCATGGTCAGATCCAGCCGAGTTGGAGATTGATCATGTCGTTGCGTTGAAGGAGGCTTGGGACTCGGGGGCGTGGGGATGGACGCCGGAACGAAGGTCGGCGTTCGGTAACGACCTCGCCGACGCACGTTCACTTCGTGCTGTCACCGCAGCGGTCAATCAGGACAAGAGCGCTGCCGATCCATCGAATTGGCTCCCACCGGACCCGGGGTTCGTGTGTACGTACCTTTCGGATTGGGTGTCGATCAAGGCCCGCTGGAGCCTGTCGATGGATCAGTCCGAGCACGGCCGCATTCGCAACTTGCTGACTGACCGCTGCCCGGATCAGACGATTGCTCCGTGGCCCGACACCGCCTCGCCGGGACCGCCGGTCACCTCGCCGCCGGTCGTCGTCGTTCCTCCGCCCTTGTCACCAGCCGGGGGCTGCGACCCGTCTTACCCCGACGTGTGTATCCCTGCGTCGCCGCCCGACCTCGACTGTGGTGACATCACCTTCAGACGCTTCACGGTGTTGCCGCCAGATCCGCATCGCTTCGACGGTGACGGCAACGGGATCGGCTGCGAGAGCTGAATCAGCCGCTTTCGCAGACGACGCCATCGTTGTCGCGGTCGTCGTACCAGTCGTACTGGGTGTCGACGCCTTGTCGGTAGTTGCCGCCGTCGGCGGCGATGGCCTCTTGACAGTTGCCGTAGCGAGCGGGACCGGGTTTGACGGCGGGAGGTGGCTCCTGGGGAGCGGCGATCTCTTGTTGAACCCCGATCCATTCTGTGTGGATCTGTTGAAGCCGAACGGGGTCGGTGAGCCCGATCTCGTTGCACGCTGTCTGCACTCCGGCGTCGTTGTTGCCAGCGTCGGACCACATCTGGGTCCAAGCAGCATCACCGACGTAGGTGCCGAACTTCACCATTTCGACGCACGACGCGACTTGGCCCGGGTCGGCAACGGCGGGCACGGGTGCGGTGTCGATGGGTTCTGCCGATTCGCCGGCGTCTGGTTCGTCGGCCGCTTCTGTTGGGACACAGGCACTGCCCAACAGCACGACGCTCATGAACAACGACATCAAGGCAGCGGCTCGCATAGCTCAACATCGGCATCCACCCGCAGCACCTTGAAGCCGACGCACCCAGCTGCTCGTGGGAGAGATCCGCTGCCAGCGCGCTGGCCGAGCCTGCTCCGACGATCGTGGTGTGACCGGCGGGGGTTCGTTAGCGGCCGTGGCGGGCGGTTTGCGTCGGCGTTGGTGCGTTGTGCGGCACGGTCGTGGAGTTGAGTCGTTGGAGTCGTTCGAGGAAGATGGTTGCGGATCCGTGGCGACGCCACGGGACCGATGCGGCTGCGCTGCTGACTGCGCTGGCGCGCTCGTCGCTGTTTGAGAATCGGGCAAGACCTTCGATCACGTGGTGGTGATGGCCGCTGAGCGCTGTTCGCATTGCGGGTGGCAGGGATCGTTCGCGTGTGGTCCACCAGTCGACGAGTTGGCGGTGCTGACGATCGTTTGCTCGGGCGGTGGTGCGCTCTGGTTGTCCGGTTTCCCATCGGGCCGCGACGCTGTGGGCGGAGAGTTGTCCGTCGGGGTCCCGGGTGGTAGCGGCGGCGAAGGCTTGCTGGCCGGTGAGGTCGCCGAGCGCGAACTCGGTGTGGTCGTGGCTGTCACACACGACGTGGGCATGGTTGGCGTCGCGGCCGCGTGACATGCCGACGTACAGCGATGCGGCGCTGGTGCGCGCGGTGACAACGACGTGGCTTCGCTCGACGGTGCGGCCTTGGGCGCCGGCGATGGTGGTGGCATAGGCGAGCGTGACGTCACCGGCGATGTAGTCCGCTGGGAGTTGGGCGTGGGCGTGTCGGCTGGTGTGGTGTACCTGGAGTGTGCCGTTGTCGTTGGTGCCGGTGACGGTCCAGACGTCGCGGTTCAAGATGCGGTGCCGGTCGCTGGTGAGGATGTCGCGGGTGTTTCGACGGGTT
>DASQFE010000583.1:0-3043 GCA_035633295.1 Ilumatobacteraceae bacterium
TACATCCCCGACGATCCGCGGTTGCGCACGCATGCGTTCGAAATCGCCGAGGCCCGCCGGCACATCTTGCGCCCACTCGGCAGTGGCGACGATGGCGACGACTTCGCCATCGACGGTGGCCTCGACGACCAGGTCCACCCCAATGACGTAGCCGAACAGCTGACGCTGTTCTCCGTCGTTTCCTCGACGGCAACCGACATCACGGTGCACACGGTCACCGAGGACGGCGTGTGCTACGAGCCGCTCTTCAACCTCACGGTGGCCCGCTACGACGACGACGTCGAAATCCCCGAACCCAGCTTCATGGCCGACCCGAGCCTCAACCTCGACCTCCCCGAAGTGCCGACGGCGGCCGGGCTCGTACCGAGCGGCTCGCTCAGCGTCGCCGAACGCAAGGACGACCTGCGTACCCGCAACGCCCACGTGGCCAAACGTCTCGTCGACATCACCGGTTGGGGACACGCCAGAGTGCAGGGCGAAATGAACAAGCTCGCCGGCGTCACGCGCGTGGCCACCGCCACGACCGACCAGCTTGAACGACGTCTGCGCTACTCCGAGAGCTGGCTGCGCAGGCTCCAGCGCTGACCATTGCTCGAGGTGTCTGGTGACACCATGACGAGCAGGGCGGGCGAGGCGCTCGGCGGTGCCGGTAGGGTTCATGCATGCCTGCGAGCGGTGAGCACCATCCCGCCTTCGAGGAGTACTGCGAGTGCATCTTCGAGCTGCACGAGGACGACGTCGACGTCATTCAGGCTCGTATCGCCGAGCGTCTCCACGTATCGCGCCCAGCCGTGAGTGAGATGATGAAGCGCCTCGAAGCCGAGGGGTTGATCACATCCGACGACGGCATCCGACTCACCGACGACGGTCGTCGACTCGGTGAGCGCGTCGTGCGCCGTCACCGTCTGGCCGAAGTGTTCCTGACCGAGGTACTCAAGTTGTCCTGGGCCGAGGCTCACCATGAGGCCGGCAAGTGGGAGCACATCATGAGCGACTCCGTCGAGCGAGCGCTCAATGACCTACTGGGTGCACCAACCACGTGTCCACACGGCAATCCGATCCCCGGCTCGGACTACGAGGCCCCCGATTCTGCGCCCCTGTCCGACGTTTCGGTCGGCAGCTCGTTCACCGTCCGCAGGATCACCGAGGAGTTGGAGTTCGAGCCCGGCTTGCTCGAGTATCTCGAAGCCTCTGCGATCCAACCCGGCAACCGGGGCGTCGTCACGGCGGCATCACCCGATGGCACGCTCACCGTCGAGATCGACGGTCGTCACGTCGGGGTGGGCTCGTTCGCCAGCGAACGTATTCTGGTCACCTCGTGAAGCCGACGCGCCTCGGGGTGCTCGCCGCGGTCATGACATCGGCGCTCGTGTTGGCGGCGTGCGCTGACACACTCGTCGAGGTCGATTCCGACACGCCCACCGAACGCACCGACGCCAGCGGGTCGATCGAGGCCGTTACAACCACGACAGTGCCGATCGTCGGCACAACGGCCGAACTGCTCACCGAAATGGCCACCGGCATGAGCCAGCTGAGCGCACAGATCGCCGACGAGGGCGACGAACAGGCGACGCTGCGCCGCATCGACGCGATCTGGCTGGCTGCTCGACCCGAAGTCGAATCGAACCGACGTGACATCTCGGGTGGCATTCAGACCACCGTCGACATGGCTCGCAACGCCGTGGTCAGGATTCGTCCGGCCGATGCCGACAAGGCCTTCAAGATTCTCACCGACCTTGTCGACCGCTACACCGGCGACGGCTGACGGTCACGACAACGGTAACAAAAGGGGTCTGGGTCGGTTCAAGGGGTGACGGCTGCAGTTGAGTCGTGGGTTCCACCGGTCAGGTAGCGATACGGGCAAGGATGCCCGCTGTCTCACACAACCCGACCGGTGGAGGTTCCAGCATGCCAGCACGACCATTGACGTTGCATGAACGCGTAGCGATTCGTGTCGGCATCGAGCGAGATGATCCCGATCATGTGATCGGCGAGGCGTTGGGTCGGCATCGGTGCACGATCAACGCCGAGATCTGCCGCAATGGTGGCCGCGGCGACTATTGCGCCATCGATGCACAGCATCGTGCCGAGCAGCAGCGGTCACGTCCGAAGGTCCCCAAGCTGGTCGCCGATCCAGCGTTAGCGGCTCATGTCACCAAAAGGTTGCAGGCCAAGGACTCACCGATGACGATCTCGATCGAGCTTGCTCGAGGCGTGCGGGGTCGGGTCGCGTCGATCAGTCATGAATGCATCTACCAGGCCGTCTATTCCGTGGGTCGTGGACTGGCTGCCGGCTTGCATGTGGGGTTGCATCTCACGCGTCGCCGCCGCAAACATCGTGGTCGAAGCCCTGTCGTGGCAACACATTCGTTGGGATCGTTCAACCTGATCGGTGCACGCCCCGAGATCGCTGCGCAACGCACCAAGGTCGGCCACATCGAAGGCGACCTGATCGTGGGCGCCTACAACCGGTCCGCGATCGCCACCATGTTCGACCGCACCTCACGCTATGTATGGCTCGCCCGGCTGCCACACGCCAAGAACGCCGACGGTGTCCTCGACGCGCTCATCGCGACGCTGCGACGCATCCCATCGCATCTGCGTGTGACACTCACCTGGGACCAAGGATCAGAGATGGCCCGCCACCTCGAGCTCGCGAAGCGATGCGGGATCGACATCTACTTCGCGGAACCCAAAGCACCCTGGCAGCGGCCCACCAACGAAAACGGCAACGCACTCGTGCGCCGCTACGTCGGCAAAGGCACCGACCTATCCATCTACACCACCCGAGACCTACGAGCCATCGAACGAAGAATCAACACCATCCCACGACGATCCCTCAACTGGGCCACCGCCAACGACATCTACACTGCCGCTGTCGCGATGACCGGTTGAACCGACCCTGACCCCTGTTGTGAGGTTCAGGTCCACGACAGGATTGCTGCGACGACGTCTTCGCCGCGATCGTCCTGGAGGAAGTGGCCACCGGGTTCGAATGTCTGGTGCGGTTGCCCGCCAGCACCGGGGATGCGATCGACGAACG
>DASQFE010000584.1:0-2256 GCA_035633295.1 Ilumatobacteraceae bacterium
CTTCGAGAGCCGCTCCTATCCGAACGGCGACACCGTGCGAAAGTGCAACCTCGATCTCGCGCCGGATGCACCGTGGCGGTGCCCGGAGAACTGTTCGAAGTACGAGCGTCGCCTGGCCGACGTTGCCTGGACCCACGGCACGCTCGTGACCCCTCCGACGCCGCCCGAGCCTGCCGGTCTCGACGACGGATCCGCAGCAGCGGTGCTCGATGAGGCAGAAGAGATCTTGAACGCGGCCGGCAGCTCTATCCGTGCCGAGGTCGAAGCCGAGCAAGCTGCCTCAGAGTCCGGCTTCTTCAAGCGCATCTTCAAACGCCGCCGTTGAACTGTCACACGGTGCCGGGTCAAGCGTGACACTTCGGTGGGCGCGCCGGGTCTGCGGGCGACGGTGTGCGGTTCGGGCAGCTCGATCAGCGCTGAACGGTGATGTCGTAGGCGCAGGTGTGGGCGCCGCTGGTCTTGTGGGTGACCCGCTCCACGGCGGCGTCGGGCAGCACGCCCTGGAGGAATTCGAGCTCGCTCGCACAGGCCTTGCGGAAGCGGCTGGCCACGCTCCAGATGGCGCAGCTGTGCAGGTTGATCCGGAAGTGGTCGTCGGCCAGCTGTTCCCAGTCGCAGAGGTATCCCTGGGCGTCGAGCAATTCGGTCACGCGGGCGACGCGCTCGGCGACGGGGGTGTCGGCCAGCTGCGCCTGTGCGTCGTCGACGAGCCGACGGCGACGGCGGTCGAAGATGCGGTCGACGAGTTCGGGCTGCTCGGCGTCGACGAGTTCGAGGAGCTCGATCGACAGGTCGTCGGGGGCGACGAACAGCGGCTCGGTGCGTTCGGTGGCGTGGTAGCGGTCGGCAGGCCGCCCGGTCCGCCCGGCATGGCGGCGTGCTTCGATCAGCCCCGCAGCTCGCAGGGCGCCGAGGTGCTGTCGGACGGCGCTCGATGAGACTCCGAGCGTGGCTGCGAGCTCGTCCGCGGTCGCCTCGCCCTGGCGTTTCAGCGCCTCGAGCACGCGCCGCTGCGGGGGCGAGGGCGCTGCATCGGTGATGGGCATGTGCCGAGCGTAGCTTGTTTGCAGACTTTCGCAAGGAAGAACTTGTGAAACGCGATCCGTGCTGGTAGCAAGGGGTACGTGATGCAGCATCGGACACCATCCGCAGCCGTGCCGACACCGACCGAGCCCTCGTCTCGCTCGGTAGCGTGGCTGGCGGCCGGAACGAACACCTGCCACACGATCGGCCGCGGAATCGGCCCCAGAGAGGAACGGCGATGAGTGAGACGTTGCGAGAGATCGAGGAACTGACCAACGCCGGTTACCAGTACGGCTTCAGCACCGACCTCGACACCGACATCGCGCCGCCCGGGCTGAGCGAGGACGTCGTGCGGTTGATCGCGGCCAAGAAGAACGAGCCCCAGTGGCTGCTCGACTGGCGGCTGGCGGCGTACGAGGCCTGGACGAAGATGGACGAACCCGACTGGGCGAAGTTGCAGATCGCCCCGATCGACTACCAGGCGATCAGCTACTGGGCGGCGCCGAAGAAGAAGCCGGTACTCGACAGCATCGACGACGTCGATCCAGAGATTCGCGAGATGTTCGACAAGCTCGGCATCCCGCTGCACGAGCAGAAGATGCTCAGCAACGTGGCCGTCGACGCCATCGTCGACTCGGTGTCGGTGACCACGACGTTCAAGAAGACGCTCCTGGAAGCAGGTGTCATCTTCTGCTCGTTCTCCGAAGCGGTGCAGGACCATCCCGACCTGGTGCGCGAGCACCTCGGCTCGGTCGTGCCGGTTCGCGACAACTATTTCGCCGCACTCAACTCGGCGGTCTTTTCCGACGGGTCGTTCTGCTACATCCCCACTGGCGTGCGCTGCCCGATGGAGCTGTCGACGTACTTCCGCATCAACTCGATGAACACCGGCCAGTTCGAACGCACGCTGATCGTTGCCGAGGACGACTCGCACGTGTCGTACCTCGAAGGGTGCACCGCACCGCAGCGCGACGAGAACCAGCTCCACGCCGCCGTCGTCGAACTGGTGGCCAAGGACCGTGCCGAGATCAAGTACTCGACGGTGCAGAACTGGTACCCCGGCGACGAGAACGGCGTCGGGGGCATCTACAACTTTGTCACCAAGCGGGGCCGGGCACACACCGACGCGAAGATCTCCTGGACCCAGGTCGAGACCGGTTCCGCCATCACCTGGAAGTACCCGAGCGTGATCCTGCAGGGCGACCGCTCCGTCGGCGAGTTCTACTCGGTGGC
>DASQFE010000585.1:0-4766 GCA_035633295.1 Ilumatobacteraceae bacterium
GCCTGATCGACCAGGGTTGTCGAAGACGCCGGCGATGGCTGCGCGTTCGCAGAAGATCACGCTGTCGCCGGCGGCCAAGGCGGCACTCGCCTCATCGGGCGACTTCGGTCGCGAGCGCCTCGATCGTCAGCATCAACAGATTGATCGGCTCAGCGCGACGCTCGGGCGCCCGATGGTGATGCTCCCGCGCCTCGCCACCCCGCGCCTCACGCTGCACCATCTCGGAGTGCTCGCCGATGCACTGGTCGGCACGCTCATCGAGCCCGATGGTGTGTCGACATGAGTGCACGAACGAGTGACGTCGCCGAGTCGTTCGCCGATGAGGTGGCCACGGCGGCGCTGATCGTGACGTGCGGTCCGGGCGGCGTCGGAAAGACCACCACGGCGGCAGCCCTTGGCGTTGCGGCGGCGCGCGCCGGCCGTCGAGTCGTTGTGGTCACCGTCGATCCCGCCCGGCGGCTCGCCGACGCGCTGGGTCTCGAGCCTGGTGCCGCGTCCGATGCGCCGCACCGCGTGACCGGAGTGCCCGGAATCGGAACCGACGGGGGTCCCGGCGAGATGTGGGCGTTGATGCTTGACGCCGCATCGACGTTCGATCGGCTCGTTCGCGAGCAGACGTCGAACGCCAAGCAGGCCGAAGCGATCCTCCAGAACCCGGTGTATCGCGCGATCTCGGGCTCGTTGTCGGGGGCGCAGGAGTACATGGCCATCGAGCGGCTGCATCAGCTCCACACGAGCGGCGAGTGGGACCTCGTCATCGTCGACACACCGCCGTCACGACATGCGATCGACCTGCTCGAGGCACCGGATCGACTCATCGGATTCCTCAGCCACCCCGTGTACCGAACGCTCACCGCGGGCCAGCGGGCGTTCGCCAAGGTGACCAATGCCGCGGCGTCGATGTTCCTGTGGGCGGTTCGCCGACTGGCCGGGCCGCAGATCGTCGAGGACACCGTCGAGTTCTTCCGATCGCTCGCCAACATCGAACCCGGCCTTCGTCAGCGCGCCGGTGAGGTGTCGGTGCTGCTGCGGTCGGAAACGGCCACGTTCGTGGTGGTGTCGAGCCCGCGCGCCGAGGCGATTGGCGAGGCCGAGCATCTGATCGGAGCGTTACGCGACGGCAACTTCCCGTTCGCGGGCGTTGTGGTCAACCTGATCCACCCGATGCCGATCGAGCTTGTGCCCGCCGATCGAGCGGCCCTCGCCGACCTCGGTGACGGGCCACTCGCCGATCACCTGGCGTGGCACGATGAGCTGACCGCACTCGCTACAGCCGAGCGCGATGAGATCGCAGTGCTGGCCGATCTCGCCGAGGATGTGGTGGTGGTGGAGCTCCCGTTGATGTCGGTTGACGTTCACGATGTTGCCGGACTCGTAGGGTTGGCCGATCGCCTGGTGGGCGCCAACTAACGTCCACTGCGTGACTGCAGCTCCCGATCAGCCTCGTCGCCCCCTCGATGGCCTGATCGACGAGCTCTTCGCCCGTCCCGACGATCAGGGCATCAGCTTGGCGTTCGTTGCCCAACAACGTGGTGAGGTGATCGCTGAGCGGTACGGCGTGCAGCCGGAGAATCTCTTCCAGCCGGCGATCGCGGTCACGGCCGACACCACGCTGACGAGTTGGTCGATGGCGAAATCCATCACCCACGCAGCGCTCGGCGTGCTCGTTGCCGATGGACTCGTCGACGTTGCCGCGCCGGCAGCGGTCCCCGAATGGGAAGGCACGGACAAGGCCGAGATCACGCTGCTGCATCTCCTCGAGATGCGCTCGGGCCTTCGCTTTGTCGAGGACTACGTCGACGACGAGGTGTCGCACTGCATCGAAATGCTGTTCGGTGAGAGCGGTCCGAGCCATGGCGCGTATGCGGCAGCGCTTCCGCTCGATCACGCGCCCGGCACGTTCTACAACTACTCGTCGGGGACGACGAACATCATCGCCCGAATCATCGGCGACCTCGTGTACGGCGCTGTCGGCGGCGAACCCGACGAGCGCCGCAACGCGATCGAGTCATTTCTCCACGAGCGTCTGCTCGCGCCGGTCGGGATGGCTTCGGCGATACCGAAGTTCGACGGCGCCGGCGACTTCGTGGGTTCGTCGTACGTGTACGCGACGGCGCTCGACTTCGCGAAGTTCGGTGAGTTGTACCGCCACGACGGCGTGACCTCCGCCGGCGTCCGCATCCTCCCCGAGGGTTGGTCGACTCAAGCACGTGGCTTCTCGGCGCTCGACCCCGACAACGGTTGCGAGTACGGCCGGCACTGGTGGATGTGGCCTGAGATTCCGGGCAGCTTGGTCTGCCACGGCCACGAGGGCCAATACGTTGTCGTCGTCCCCGACCGTGAGCTGGTGGTGGTGCATCTCGGCAAGACTCCATCCGACGAGTCGGCGAAGCTGCGGGCGCGCCTGCGCGACATCATCCGACTGTTCTGAACGATGGCTTGGTAGGAAGAGCAGGTGACGGATCGAGCCGAGCGCGAAACGGACGCTGTCCGCGGGTCGCTCGATGGCGTGCACGACACGACCCATGAGATGGATCGTGGTGTGCTGCCGACCGGTGAACTCCCGGCGCTCATCCGAGCTGAGAGCAAGTCGAAACCGAGGATTCGACCGATCCGTCTCACGATCAAGGCGCTGCTGTTGGTCGTCATCGCCGTCTTTCTGTTACCACCCGTCCTCGGCGGTTTCAGACAGGCCATCCAGACGGCCCGTGAGGTCAATCCCGGCCTGCTTGCGGCCGGTTTCGCGCTCCAGCTCCTTGCGCTGCTCAGCTACTCGCTGCTGACCCGCGCGACGCTCGGCACCGCTGGCCGCCAGCTCTCGGTTGCGCGTATGTTCCGCATCCAGCTCAGTACCAAGGCGTTGTCGAACATCGTGCCAGGCGGCAACGCGGCGAGTTCCGCACTCGGCTACCGGCTTCTCACACTGTCGGGGATCAGCGGTCCCGACGCCGGGTTCGCACTGGCGATGGCAGGGATCGGCTCCGCGGTGGTGCTGAACGTCATCTTCTGGACCGGACTGATCATGTCGATTCCGTTTCGCGGGGTCAACGGGGCGTACACCCTTGCGGCGCTCGCCGGCATCATCATCATCGGCGTTGCTGCCGGCCTCATCGTGGGCATCATGGACGGTTCGGGCCGGGCCGAACGACTGGTGCGATGGATCGCCCGCAGATTCCGAACCGACGAGGACAAGTTCGCTGCCGCGCTCCACCAGATCGCTGAGCGCCTCGAAGAGCTCATCAGGGATCGTCCGTTGTTGCGCAGAGTGGTGTTCTGGGCGATGGCCAACTGGCTGCTCGATGCTGCCTCGCTGTGGGTGTTCGTCCAAGCCTTCGGCGGCACACTGAGCCTCGACGCGCTGCTGGTGGCATTCGGCTTGGCCAACGTCCTTGCGGCGATTCCGATTCTCCCGGGAGGACTCGGTGTGGTCGACGCAACGTACCTCACGACCCTGGTGGGCTTCGGGATCCCGCGGCGTGTTGCGGTTGCGGCGATCGGCACGTATCGCCTTGCCCAGTACGTGATGCCGATCGCGCTCGGCGCGCTGGCGTATGCGTCGCTGCGGGTCGGGCCGTGGAAGATCGAGAAGCGTGACCGGCTCGTTCGACTTCGCGATCTGGCCCGCGCCGAGTCGGAGAAGGGCGAATCCCGTCTCGACTTCGCTCTGCGGTTCGGTGGCAAGCGTCCTATGGCCGATGAGGCCGACGATCCCGCGTTGCAGGCGGTGCTGAAGCCCGACCCAGAATCGTCGCAGGACGACGACTGACGGCTTTCGTCCCGCTGACGATCGGGCGGTACCGTCGCGTCCATGACAGTGCACGAACGCCCCTTCGGTCGGTACCTCGAGGACTTCACCCCCGGCGATGTCCTGCGCCACTGGCCCGGCAAGACGATCACCGAGTACGACGACCATCTGTTCTGCATGATCACGATGAACCACCACCCGTTGCACACGAATGACTGGTTCGCTGCCGAGTCGGTGCAGGGCCGCAACGTGGTGGTCGGCAACCTCGTCTACAGCCTGGTGCTCGGCATGAGCGTGCCCGACGTGAGCGGCGCGGCGATCGCCAACCTCGAGGTCGAGACGCTGCAACACAAGTTCCCGACGTTTCATGGCGACACCATCCACGCCGAGACGCGGGTGCTCGAGGTGAAGGAGTCGTCGTCGAAGCCCGATCGGGGCATCGTCAAGGTCGAGACGAAAGGCTTCAACCAGGACGGCAAGGAAGTCTGTTACTTCATCCGCAAGGTGTTGATCTGGAAGCGTGAGTTCGCGCCCGACCGCAAGCGCCCGTACGACGGCACCGACGTCTGGGCTGACTGAACTCCCGTGCCGGGTCGTCGAGTGATCGATTCCGGCGCCGTCCTGGCGTGGGGGGCGCACGACCTGCGCGACCTGCCGTGGCGCCGCGAACGTGATCCGTGGCGGATTCTCGCCGCCGAGGTGATGCTCCAGCAGACACAGGCCCCTCGCGTCATTCCGAAGTGGACAGCATTCCTCGACGCGTTCCCGACGCCGTCGGCGTGCGCCGAGGCATCGTTGGCCGACGTGCTCCGCCTCTGGCAGGGGCTCGGCTATCCGAGGCGGGCGAGGAACCTGCATGCCGCGGCAGCGGCCGTCGTCGAGCGTCACGACGGTCGGCTGCCCGACGACCTCGACGCGTTGCTGGCGCTTCCCGGCATCGGGCCGTACACGGCTCGTGCAGTGCTGGCGTTCGCATTCGAACGCGATGTGGCGGTCGTCGACACGAACATCGCTCGAATCC
>DASQFE010000586.1:0-2785 GCA_035633295.1 Ilumatobacteraceae bacterium
ATTGGCCCGTCCCAACCGATGTGTCACGCAAACCGGGTTGTTGCCCGAACCGATCCGACACGACGATTCGCTGGGGCATCGGCAAGAATCAGCCGCCATGACGATCAGTGATGCACCCATCCACACCCTCCAGGGCGAGCCGACTTCGCTCGCCGCCTTCGACGGCCAGACCATCCTCGCCGTCAACGTGGCCTCGAAGTGCGGGCTGACACCCCAGTACACCGGGCTCGAGGAGTTGCAGAAGACATACGGGCCCAAGGGGTTCACGGTCATCGGTTTCCCGTGCAACCAGTTCCTCGGCCAGGAGCCGGGTACCGCGGAGGAGATCGAGACGTTCTGCTCCACCACCTATGGCGTCACGTTCCCGATGATGGAAAAGATCGACGTCAACGGCGACGATCAACACCCCATCTATGCCGAACTCACGCAGGTCGCCGACGCCGAGGGCCACAGCGGCGACATCCGCTGGAACTTCGAGAAGTTCCTGATCACCCCTGACGGAACCGTCACCCGCTACTCCCCGATGACGACCCCCGACGACCCCGGCCTGGTCGCCGCCATCGAAGCCAGCCTGTAGATCCACATCGGCCTCAGGTCCGGCTGGGAGTCATCCATCATTTTCACAAGATTCATCTCATTTCTGAGTGATATGCGCTAGGTTCGATGCATGGACTTCGTTCGTCCCGTGCAGGCAGTGATCCCGGGAGCGCAGGGTCGAGTGCTTGCGGTGCTGGCGGAGACCACGGCCGAGCTCAACCTCAGCACCCTGGCTCGGCTCGCAGACGTCAGCGTGGCCCAGGCCTCACGTGTCATGCCCGGCCTCGTCGAACTCGGTCTCGTCGAACGGCGCGAGGTGCCACCGTCGTCGCAGTTCCGGCTGATCCGTGAGAACGTCGCAGCACAGGCGGTGATCAACCTCGCTCGGTCACGGGATGCCGCTCTGAGTCGCATCGGTGCGGCGGCTGGCTCACTTGCACCGTCAGCCGTCAGCATCATCGTGTTCGGGTCATTCGCACGGGGCGAGGCTGACGAACAGAGCGATGTCGACGCGATCGTCGTGCGACCAGATGAGGTCTCTGAAGACGACGATGCCTGGGCGTCCGCTGTCGAACGTTGGCGCAACGAAGCCCGGGCCATCACGGGCAACCGAGTCGCGGTCCTCGAGGTCAGCTACGCCGAAGTGCGAACTCGGCTCGCCAGCGACACGACGTTGTGGCGCGCCATCGTCCGCGACGGAATTGCAGTGCACGGACACGCGCTCGATGAACTGCTCGAGCCCGTCAATGCCTAGGCCGACCCGAACCAAGCCGGTTTCGAGCGCCCAGGTTCGGGCGTACGCGGGAAAGGCCGACGAGTTCGCAGAAGCCGCAGCGAGCGAGGTGCTCGCCGGCCGCTTCATCGCAGCGACCAGCTTGGCGATTCACGCTGGGATCAATGCTGCCGACGCCGTCTGCGGTGCCCGCCTCGGTCGCCGGGCCGCCGGAGAGGATCACGATGAGGTGCTCTCGTTGCTCCGTCAGTCGGGCCCCGACGGCGCAAAGGTTGAGAAGGAACTTCGGCGGCTACTGCCGCTCAAGACGAAAGCCGAGTACGAGCCTGATGACGTCGCCCCTGGGGTCGCAACGACCGCGGTCAAGCGTGCTGAACGATGCGCCCAGGTAGCTCGTAGCGTTGCGGCGGCGCTTCGGTGACCAACCGGAACGAGCCAAACTCATCGGCGGTGCCGAGTCAGATGCGAGAACTTCAGCGCGCAGCGACCGAGTCGGCCATCCTCGACGCTGCCTTGGACCGAGCGGTCACCGACATCAGCGCCCTGCTGGCGTAGGCCGGCCGCAAGACGCGCAGACGCCCCGTCGGAACGAGTCCGGCGGGGCGTCTGTCACGTTTGGCCTTCGGGAATGACGGAGAGGATCAGGCGAGATCGAAGCGATCGGCGTCCATCACCTTGGCGAACGCCGCTGCGAAGTCGCTGACGAACTTCGCCTCGGCGTCGTCGGCGGCGTAGACATCGGCAATCGCACGGAGGATCGAGTTCGAGCCGAACACGAGATCGTTGCGAGTGCCGGTCCACTTCACCTCGCCGCCGGCGCGGTCCTTGCCCTCGAACACATCTTCGGCGCCCGCAGCTGCGGACCACACCGTGTCCTGATCCATCAGGTTCACGAAGAAATCGTTGCTCAACGTGCCGACGCGGTCGGTGAGCACGCCGTGGCCGTCGTTGGTCACACCGAGGACTCGGAGGCCACCGACGAGCGCCGTCATCTCCGGCGCCCCGAGGTCGAGCAGCTGAGCCTTGTCGACGAGGATGTGCTCGGCGACGTGGCTGCTGCCCTTTCCGAGGAAGTTGCGGAAGCCGTCGTTCTTCGGCTCGAGCCAGGCGAAGGACTCGACATCGGTCTGCTCCTGGCTGGCGTCGCCGCGTCCGGTGCTCACCGAGACGGTCACGTCATGGCCACCGGCCTTGGCTGCGGCCTCAACCGCTGCGGCACCACCGAGCACGATGAGGTCGGCCGTCGACACCGACACGCCGACGCTCGACTGGACACCTTCGAGCGCGCTGAGCACCCGGCGGAGTTGGTCGGGCTTGTTGACGTCCCACTCGTTCTGAGGGGCGAGGCGGAGACGACCGCCGTTGGCGCCGCCGCGCTTGTCGCTCTGACGGTAGGTGGCCGCTGAGGCCCACGCCGTCTCGACGAGCTCGGTGATCGTGAGATCGGTCGCCAGGATGGCGGCCTTGACGGCGGCGACATCAGCGTCGCTCAGCGCGGTACCGGCGGGAATCGGA
>DASQFE010000587.1:0-3577 GCA_035633295.1 Ilumatobacteraceae bacterium
ACGACGTGGCGCGACTGCTGATCGTCGCCATACGCGAGCCCGGCGAGAGTCAGGCACTGCGCGAGCTCGTCCGGACCGCGTTCCGATTCCTCACCGAGTCGCAGAGCGCCACGGGACGAACCCGCAACCGACGCGACTCGAGCGGTCGCTGGCGGGGCCGGTACGGCGTCGAGGACTGCTGGGGTCGCAGCCTCTGGGCGTTCGGAACCGCAGCACGACGTGCCGACGACCCGGGGATGCGTTCGAGCGCCTCGTCGTACTTCGACCACGGGGTCAAGCAACGATCACCGCATCGTCGTGCGATGGCGTTCGCTGCTCTGGGTGCCGCCGAGGTGGCCGAACACGACGTACGCCGCTTCAGAGCCCGCGACCTGCTCGCCGACGCGGTCACGGCGATCGGACCATTGTCGACGGAGCGTGACTGGCCCTGGCCGGAGCCTCGCTTGTCCTACGCCAACGCGGCGTTGCCGGAGGCGCTCATCGCAGCCGGCCACATCCTCGATCGCCCCGACGTCCTCGACGACGGGCTGACGCTGCTGCGTTGGCTCCTCGCGCGCGAGACCGTCGATGGCCACCTCTCACCGACACCGGTCGGCGGGGCAGACCCCGGCGACGGCCCCCGACGATTCGATCAACAGCCGATCGAAGTCGCTGCGATGGCCGACGCCTGCGCACGCGCCCTTGCGGTCACGGGTGACGACGACTGGCAACGAGGCATCGATCTCGCGATCGGCTGGTTTGCCGGCAACAACGACGTACGCGCAGTGATGTGGGATGCCGAAACCAACGGCGGCTACGACGGCTTGACGCCGACTGGTCCGAACCTCAACCAGGGCGCCGAGTCCACACTGGCACTCATCAGCACGATGCAGTACGCCCGCCGGCTTGCCGTCGGCGCGCCGGGCCACGCGGTGGTCACTGGTTGGTCAACCGGCTGAGCAACTCGTCGAGCGCGATGGTGGCGATGCGCGCCCCGACGTCCGCGTAGCCGTAGGGCAGCACGAGGTGGCCGGCATGAATCATGCTGCCGCACGAGTACACGACGTTGGGCACGTAGCCGTCGCGCTCGTCGTCGTCGGGGCTGAGCAACGGTTCCGTCAGCTGGCCGATCACCCGGCCCGGGTCGTCGAGGTCGAGCAGGATCGCACCCAGCGTGTAGCGCCGGAACGGCCCGACGCCGTGAGTGATCACGAGCCAGCCCGCGTCGGTTTCGAGCGGCGAACCGCAGTTGCCGAGCTGTGTCAACTCCCACGGTCGCTCGGGTTCTTGGATCACGGTTGCTTCGCGCCACATCCGGACGTCGCTCGACGTCATGATGAAGTTGTTCACGTTGTCGTGTCGCCCCAGCGCCATGTACCTCCCGTTGATGAGACGCGGGAAGATCGCCATCCCCTTGTTGTGCGCGGCGCGGCCGCTGAGCGTCGTGACACGGAAGTGGGTGAAGTCCGCCGTCTCGATGAGCTGCGGCAGGATCTGGTGACCGTCGAACGCGGTGTAGGTCGCGTAGTACGTGATCGCGCCATCGTCGCCGACAAAGCGCACGAAGCGCGCGTCCTCCATCCCGTGGCTCTCGGTGGGGCCGCTCGGGAACAGGACGCGTTCGGACAGGTCGATCGATGCCGGAAAAGATGTGCGGTAGTTCGACGATGCCAACCAGTGCAGCACCCTCGTGGTCTCAACCGAGATCGAGCGATCGATCTCGTCGTCGTCGAGCGCCTCGATGGCCGCTTCGAGCTCGGCCATGGTGAACTCGTCCTCCAAACGATTCAGAACCCGCTCCTCGACCTCGTTCAACATCGCCATGTCATGGAGCTTCGTGGTGAAGAAGCGCTTGTCGTACGAGTGCGGCGTGCGTTCCCCAGTGACCGCGTAGTCGCTGGACGGGTCGAGGGCGACCGACGCATCCGACCTGATCAGACCGGTCCGGAACTCGATCGACGATCGGTGGCCCTCCCCGATCGCCCGCAGACTCATCACGAAGCGCACGGCGCCCGACTCGACTCCTGATTGATCCGGAGCGGCGACGATCGACGGATTCCCCAGTGCCGCGGCCTCGATCGAGTACTCGTGTGTGAAGTACGCCCCGATCAGATGGAGCCGATCGAGCGAGAACGATGCGTCGACCGTCTCGATTTCACCGAGACGTGCGGCCACGATCCTTGCGTTCCGCTCGAGAATGGCGTCGAGATCGCGATGCCGACCGGCGAAGTTTCGGCGAGCTGCGACCAGCGTCTCGATGACCACCTGCTCGGACATCCCCATGATCCGATCCAGCACCAACCGCAGGCGCGAGGATCCGTCCGGATAGACCTCTTCGCCCGGCAGGAACGGCTTGGCGATCACGCGCCGCGCGTCGGGGGCGAGACGCACCGAATCACAACGTGTCATCCGGAGCGCTTCCATGGAACCCTCGGTTCGCGGTGATCGTTCTCGCCGTCGGACTGACGGCGACAGCTGCACCGTACCGGCGGGAACCGGCCTGAGACCGCGATGCCATCCAGCGCGGTCGGCTGATCGCCAGGGGAGATCGAGGAGGACAGCGATGGTGAACGACCATGGGTTCGGCGTCGAGGATCCGTCGCGCGGTGATGGATGAACTCCGTGCGTGGTGACATCCATCGCCTCGGCGCACCGCGTGCAACTCGTGGACACGAGCAACTGATCGCACTCGACGACGCGCTGCGACTCGTTCTCGAATTCGATTGATTACACGGGCGAGGCCACAGAGGCACGCCCTTCGAAGGTCCAACCGAAGGCTCTGGGCTCCTTGTCGTGCTGGTAGGTGGTCATGGTGTCGATCACGAACCCGGCGCGGGTGATGAGGGCGGGGATGTCTCGGGTGAGGTGGCAGCCACCGAAGATCGGCTTGCTGACCGGCTCGATGCGACCCTGGCGGCGAGCCACCTTCGGATCGGGCGAGATGCCGTGCTCGACGAAGTGCAGGGAGCCGCCCGGCTTGAGGACGCGTCGGATCTCGGCGAGGGCGGCATCGACGTCGGGAATGGAACAGAGCGTCCAGGTTGACAGGGCGGCGTCGGCCGACGCGTCCGGGAGGTCGACACGTTCGCCGGTCAGGCCGGTGTGATCGACGTGAGCATGGCCGGCCTTGATCCGTTCGGCCGCGATTGCGACCGAACGGGAGGCCGGCTCAACCGCATGGACGGTGTGGACACCCGCCGGGTAGTACGGCACATTCAGGCCCGACCCGAACCCGATCTCCACCACCGTCCCATCGAGGTCCGCACACACACGGGAGCGGATCTCGCGATTCTCGTCGGAGCTCATGACGGCGTTCATGAGGTACGGAAGAACTCGCGTTCGGTAGAAGCTCATGTTGCAGACTAACGCTGACAAAATGACCGTCTCGTCAACTCGGCCAGCGCGAGGGCGCCCTTCCACTGCGCCCAGGTCGGCGTGCGCCTCCCGCCGACAGCATCATCAAGCGCCGGCTCGGCGTCAGGTCGGATCGGGGTTCATTTCCCAGTGGTGGGGGGAGCGCCATAGTGCCGAGAGGGTCAGGTCGCGGATGGCGATCATCTCTTTGGGGATGCGGTCGTTGAGCCTGATGAAGAGCTCG
>DASQFE010000588.1:0-5343 GCA_035633295.1 Ilumatobacteraceae bacterium
GTGCATGTATTCGTCGGACTCGTCGAGACGTACACCCATGGAGCCGACGGTACGACGCACGACTGCTTGGCTGCGGGTCGGACGGCGGCGGCTAGTTTTGGTCGGGCGACGATCCGCGTCGCACCGCCCACGAACGCGAGGGACCTCAATGAGCATCACCGACGACGACCTGGAGACCACGAACTCGGCGATCGCCAAGCTGGAGGGGATCGAACCCTCGGGCGACATCGGCGAGTTCAACGCCCGCAAGCTCAAGTTCGGACCCGACAAGGCCATCATCGGGCCGGTCGTCCACCTGGCTGCCGAGCGCATCCGGCTGACGGCGTTGGAGTGGGAGCACTTCGAGGTGCGTCAGGTCGGCGCCACGCTCGGCGGGATCGTCAAGGGTCTCGACCTGTCGAAGCCGCTCGCCGACGTGGTGTTCGAGGAACTGGTTCGGGCCTGGGTCGACTACAAGGTGCTGTTCTTCCGCAACCAGGTGCTGTCCGCCGAGCAGCACATCGAGTTCGCGAGCCGGTTCGGCGAGCTCGAGGTCCACCCGTTCCTGCGCAACAGCGACGAGCGCCCCGAACTCGTCCGCTTCGCCAAGGACGCCGACACCGGCGGCTACGAGAACGGCTGGCACCACGACGTCACGTGGCGCGCCGAGCCCTCGAAGGGCGCGATCCTGCGGGCGATCCAGGTGCCCGAGACCGGTGGTGACACCCTCTTCTGCGACATGAACGCCGCCTACGAGGGGCTGTCCGACGAGGTGAAGGACCGCATCGAGGGTCTCGTCGCCGAGCACGACTACATGCAGGCGTTCGGCCACACGATCGCCGGCGCCGACGCCGCAGCGATGCGCGAGAAGTATCCGATCGTCGAGCATCCGGTCGTGATCCATCACCCGGTGTCGGGTGACCGACTGCTCTACGTCAACCGGTTCTTCACCACCCGGATCGTCGGTCTCGAGCCCGAAGAGTCCGACGAGCTGCTGGTGACGTTGTTCGCGCAGGCGAACACACTGGAGTACCACTGCCGGTTCCACTGGAAGCCGAATTCGATCGCCATGTGGGACAACTTCGCGGTCCAGCACTACGCATCGAGTGATTACTGGCCCGATGTCCGGGTGATGGAGCGCGCGAGCATCATCGGCGTGCGCCCCACGTTCTGATCGATGACGAGATGACCGCGGAGCTGATCGAGCGGGCTCGGCGCGAACGAGCACCACTCGGCCTCGTGCTGCGTTGCGTACCGTGAAGCGGATGGAGGAGTTCGTGATCGCACGGAACCCCGACGCGTCGTCGTCGCTGCCGTACCTGTTGCGGATCCCGCTCGCCTCTGGCGCGGTCGTGTTGAAGGCGAAGGACACCTGGCCGCGCACGAACAAGATCTACTGCCATCCGGCCGACGCCTGGCCGTCGCCTGACGACGTCGTCATCGTCGAGCGGGTGGCTGTTCGCTCGTGTGTTCGTCGCGGTGTTGCCGTCGACCTCGTGCTCGATCGAGGCCGCGAGAACCGCTCGCAGTTCGTGTTCACCACCGCTCGCGGACGTGAGATGGTGTTCTGGCAGTCGGCGCGCACCGCCAAGCAGGCTCGCCCGAGCGTGCGGGTGCCGACGGCACGGGCGTCCGGTCACGAACTCCACGTGCTCGTCGACACACGAGAGCGCTACGCATGGAAATTCGCCGACCAGCAAGCGACGACGGCAAAGCAAGCGATCCCCGTCGGCGACTACGCCGTCGAGGCCGGCGGACGGGTGGTCGCAGTGGTCGAGCGCAAGAGCGTCGACGACCTCGTGTCGACGATCGTCGGCGGCAAGTTCTGGATGCTGCTCGCCGAATTGGCAGCGTTCGCCGGCGGTGAGGGACCTTCCGGCGGTGGCTCAGGGGAGGTGCCGCGCGAGGAATCGGGCCGGGTGGCGGCGATCGTGGTGGAGGACCGCTACTCGGCGATCTTCAAGCTGCGCCACGTTCGCCCGACGTCGATCGCTACGCAACTGGCCGAGGCGGCGGTGCGGTATCCGGCGGTGCCGATCGTGTTCGCAGAGTCCCGCCAACTCGCGCAGGAGTGGACGTTCCGGTTCTTTGGTGCCGCCGTCGATCACGTCCTTCACGATCGTGTCGGCGAGGCGCGCGCCGCCGAACTCGTACATGCCGGATCGGTGCCGCACCGAGCGCCCGCCCCGGCAGAGGTGCGCGCCTGGGCGGTCGAGCAGGGGCTCACCGTCAGCGACCGTGGCCGAATTCCGATCGAGGTGACTCGCGCCTACCTCGCCGAACACGGATCGCCCTGACGCACGACGGCGTTCGACGACGACGTCGCACTCGGCGGTCAGCAGATCTGGGTGCCGTCGGGTGTGGTGATGTGCCAGTGGCTGTTGTTGTCTCGGGTGATGGTGAATCCGAGGGTTTTGAGGTAGTTGTGGCGGGCGCACAGGGGTGCGCCGTTGTCGGGGTTGGTGGGGCCTCTGGTGCTCCAGGCGGTGAGGTGGTCGGCGTGGCACCAGGTGTGGGGTTGGTCGCAGCCGGGCCAGATGCAGGCGGGTTCGAGCAGCATGACGGCGGCGCGGGCGTAACCGGTGAAGAGTCGTGTGGTTCGTCCGAGTTCGATGATGACGCCGGGGGTGTTGGTGATGACGCGTCGGATGAGTGCCCATAGTGAGACGCCGATGATGGTGTTGGGGTCGACGCGGTGGCCTCGGTCGGTGCGTGAGGTGACGTTGCGGTAGTCGAGCGGATCGATGGGGTGGCCGTCGGCGGCGGCTCGGGCGGTGTGTTCGTCGAGGAGGAAGTTGACGGTTGGGAGGGGGCGTTGCCGGTCGGGTGGGCACGCGGCTGCGGCTCTGGCCATTTCGAGCAGGGCGTCGGCTCGGCGTTGGGTTTCGGTGCGTCGCAGCTTCGAGACGTCGACGTTGCCGTTGCCGAGGCGGTGGGTGGCTTCGGTCCAGTCTTTGGTGAATTCGCGGTCGACGTACCAGCAGAAGATTTCGAGGAACTCGGGGCCGCCGACGTCGTCGAGTCGGGCGTGCAGGCTCCAGGATCCGTCGGATTGTTGGTGCATGCTGGCGGTGCGCAGTGTGCGGTTGCGTTCGGTTTTCTCGGCGGCGCCGATGGGGTCGGCGAGGGCTTCGAAGGTGAGGGCTCGGCGTTCGAACTCGATGTAGGAGACGTCCATGGCGTCGACCATCAACTGCCACACCCCACGGGTGAGGACGTCGGTGGGGATGCGGGGGTTGGCGGCGATGCGTGCCATCAGGCGGGTCTGGGCGACACCGACTTGGCCGCCGGCCACGGCGTTGTTCCACACCCGCACCGCCCGGCGGAGTTTGGCTTCCTGGACGCGGCCGTGGGCTTCGGGACCCGACAGTTGCAAGCGGTGCTTCATCCACGCCTTCGCGGTGAAGAACCCTTGGTCGCGGAACGGGAGGGCAGCGTCGAGGTGATCGGCGACCGCGATCCCCGCCGCGGTGGCCTGGCGGCGGAGCTGTTCGACACCGATCGCCCACGCCGTCGTGGTCGCAGCGTCGAACTCGGACGGATCGATCGACTCGAGCAGCGCCAGACCTTGGGCGCAGTGCTCGACCACCGCTGCGATCCAATCCGCACCCGGTGCCATGTCGCCGATGGCGATGTCGGTTACCGGATCGAAACCCCGTTCAGGGTCGGCCGGGTACCACACGAAGCCGTCGCCGAACACCCGCCCGCCCGGCGACGCGTCAGGCGTCTCGGCGACGATCGGATCCTCGACAACGGTCATGACTCCATCATGACCAAGCGGTACCCCAGAGTTGGTCTGAGCTTCCCCCCGTTGGCCGGTCACGTTGGTTACGCGGCCGGGTTGGCCTTGGGTTGATGATATTGCTGCTCCCAGACGATGGGGGCGATGTAGCCGAGGGTGGAGTGCCGGCGGCGTGAGTTGTAGCGGTTGATCCACGCGAAGATCGCTCGGCGTGCCTCGGCTCGGGTGGCGAATCGGTAGCGGTGCACGAGTTCACGTTTCAGCGATGACCATGCCGATTCCGCCACGCTGTTGTCCCAGCACACCCCGGTTCTTCCGACGGACTGGACCATGCCGTGATCCACGACCAGCTGGCGGTAGTCGTGCGACATGTATTGGCTGCCACGATCACCGTGGAAGATCGTGCCTTTCACCTTGCCACCACGGATGCCGACAGCCATGTCCAAGGCATCGGAGACCAGGTCGGTGCGCATGTGATCGGCCATCGAGTAGCCGAGCCACCGTCTCGAGCCGAGATCCAACACGCTGGCGAGGTAGAGCCAGCCTTCACCGGTTGGGATGTAGGTGATGTCGCCGACCCAGGCGACATCGGGTGCGCCCGGCGCGAAGCGCCGCCCGATCAGATCGGGCATCGGCGGGCAGTCCTCGGCGGGGATCGTGGTGCGCACCTTGGCGGGTTTGTGCACCCCGACGATGCCGTGTACCCGCATCAGCCGCTCGACGCGCTTGTGGTTCACCACGAACCCGCGCTCGACCAGCTCGGGTGTCATCCGCGGTTCACCATAGGTGGCATCGAACTCGGCGTGGATGTCGCGCATCTCCGCGACCAGCACGGCCTCGGCGACTTCGGCGTCGCTCGGACCCGCAGCGAAGCGGGCACGCCAGTCGTGGAACGCCTGGCGTGACACCTTGGCAATCTTGCAGGCCATCGTGATCGGGAATCCCTCGGCCTTCCGGTCCAGCACCCACCGATAGCGGGTCACTGTCCCGACTCCTTCACCCAGAAGGCCGTCGCTCGTTTGAGTAGGTCTCGTTCCATCCGCAGGCGGGCGTTCTCCTTGCGGAGTTCCACCAGCTCGGCACGGTCATCGCGGGTGAGGCCGGCACGTTCACCGCGTTCGATCTTCTGCAACCGAACCCAGTTGCCCAGCGTGCCCTCACCGATGCCGAGCGACTGGGCCACGTCGATGATCCGGCGACCATCGTCGAGCACCATCGCCACAGCGTCGGCTTTGAACTCCTCCGTGAACGACCGCCGAGCTCTCGACGCGTTCTGTTTCTCCATCGTTGACATGGTTACCTCCTTCAGAAGGTGACCGGCTCAACGGGGGAGGCTCAGTGTGCGGTCCGAGCACCTCGTTGGCGCGCTTCCAAAGAAGGCACTAATGGCGGTCCTCACGGTTCGCTCGCGGCGCTACTTGGCTCGCGTTGACTCGTCGTCGAGCGGAATCGACGCACCTTGCAGGCGTGCCCGAGCGCGAAGCTTGTTTCGTGGAAGACGTCGCCCCGCCAGATCCTCCCTTGGCCAGTGACCGCATCGCCCTTCGACAGTTCCGCCCCAGTGACGCCTCTGCGATCTCAATCGCCTGCCAGGACCCCGATATCCCGCGGTTCACGATGCT
>DASQFE010000589.1:0-9264 GCA_035633295.1 Ilumatobacteraceae bacterium
TTCCATCGCGAGCACGAGAAGTTCTACGCCCAACGACCCCGGGAACAGGCTGTCGCCCTCCAGCGCCACAGCCGCGCCCTGTCTGCGCTTGCCGACCGCTGGGAACATGTCGACGCACAGCGCGTCGATGCACTCAGCCCGTACCAGGGCGCAGATGACCTCAATGCCCCCGAGTCACTCCAGCTCGACGGGATCCTGTTCATGGAAGGTGACGCAGAACCCGCCGAGATCACCTCCATCATCGACGAGCTCCGAGCGGTCGGGGAAGGCTCGGTCGGAACCGGCACATGGCTCTGCGAAGCCATGGAGAACACATGGGCGACCGCCACGATCCTTCTCGAGTACGAGCAGCTGTCCGACCTCGTCGGCGACCGCCACCGGATCATCGCGAACGACTGGCAGGCCGCGTCGATGAGTTCACTTGCGGGGCGTGTGCTGCAGCGCGCTGCTGATGTCCTCGCCGCCATCGACTTCACCCCCGCTGCGATCCGCGACGACCTCGACGGACCCCGGCGCTCACCACGACTGTTGCACTCTGCAGTCGAACTCATCGATCACGCCGCGGACCTGCTCAGCGACTCCGCCGGGCTCGTTCACGACAACGAACGACGCTGGCGCACCTTCCACCAACGCGTGATCGAACTCTCCTGACGCTCGCGAAGTTGGCCCGGAGCGCGCCACCTCACCTCGGGCGGTGTCCGGTGAGAATAGCGACGGTGATGAAAACGCCGGAGGCCTCACCGTCAGTGTCGGCGGTGGGCCACGTTCCCAGCGCGTTGAGGAGTGCCCCCACCCGCAGCATGTTCGCCGTCGACGGCGAGTCCTCCCCCGGTCGAAGCCCAACGCGTCGACGAAGAACCCGATCGCCTCGTCAACCTAGTTGTCGACGATCAAAGCCGTGTGCTCTCATCGCCCCCATCCAGCCCTGGCCTGGATGGGCCGAATCACCCGGCGCCCTGTGGTCGCTCGAGTGGGGCGGCGCGGTAGGCGCAAACCGCCAGACCCGACGCGTACCATTGCTGCATGAGCAACTGGATCGACCATCTGGTGCTCGCCGCACCCTCGCTGGAGGTGGGCATCGAACACGTCCGCCAACTCACGGGCACTGCACCGATCTTCGGCGGACGCCACGAGGGAGCCGGCACCCACAACGCGCTGATGTCACTCGGTGCGCCGACGTACCTGGAGGTGCTTGCACCCGACCCGTCCCAGCCACCTCCATCCGCACTGATCGAGCCGGGCCGGCTCACCGAGGCACACCTCCATGGATTCGCCATCGGCTGCAACGACCTTGAGGCGGCGGTGCGCGACCTTCGCGAGGCCGGCGTCGAAGGCGTGACCGACCCGTTCGCGATGACCCGTCGCCAACCTGATGGCACCGAGCTCGCCTGGCAACTGGCGTTCATCGGACCGAACGTGGAAGGTGCTCGCCCATTCCTCATCTCATGGGGCGACACGCCCAGCCCGGCCTACACCGGCGCCGTCGGTGGGCAGTTCGTCGCACTCCGCGCCGGCGACCCCGACCCCACTGCCGCCGCGGTCCCGCTCGCCGTCCTCGGCATCGACGTCGAGGTCGACGCATCACCGACCCCGTGGCTGCGAGCGACGATCCACACGCCATCCGGCACCGTCGAGCTCACTTGACCATCACCAGCAGCGGTCCGGCACCGTCGCCGGTCCCGGCCGATCCGCGCGTTGCGCTCCACGTACCATTGACGGACCGATCCGGCGAGGTTCGCGCAGGACTGGCAGCGTGATCGATCATCGCCGCGCGGCAAAGTGCAGTGCGCTGCTTGGGCCGCACTGCAGCGCCTCGCCGACGAGGACTTCGGTGATTACGCGTGGCGGAGTGTGCGCCTGGCGCGCGTCGTCAGGTCAACGAGATGCTGCTGGTGATCTCGTGCTGCATGACGCTTGCTTCGGTGATGGTCGCCTGCTGGTCGTCGCTCGACCCTGCTCCGCGAGAGGTCTCGACTGATTCAACCGATTCCCACTGCTCGAAGATGGTGATTCGATCCGCCTCGATCGGATCAGCCGAGAGATGAAAGTCGAGACACCCCGGTGCAGAACGCGCCGCCCGGATTACCTCATGGCAGTCTTTGAGGTAGGCCATGCGTTCGGCGGGATCAACTCGGAGAAAGCCTGAGACGATGATCACAAGCCGGTTCTACCATCGTTGCCCGCCGCACCGAGCGGTCGAGATTCCCGGGCACCCGGCTTTGGCCGCGCGCGTCGTCGATGTCAACCTAGTGAGCATCCCGAATGGAACGAGTCCGTCCCGAAGCTGGCCATGCGCCGCGTGCCCGGACGGCAGTGAACAGACCGATCACTCACCCAGGGTCGTCGGACTGCCAGCAGCGCCTCAGGACTCGTGCCGTGTGGGGAGGTCCGGTCCGGTTCCACACCCAATGACCGTCGGTCGGGAGATGTGACTCTGAAGGGGAGTCGGATTCCTGACCTTCGACACTGTCGCGAGTCGGCCCGCTCGGCGCACCATGGTTCATGACGGTGATGACAGAAGTGCGCATCGGATTTTCGTTTGTCCATCGTTGTCAAGACCTCCCCAACCTGTCAGGAAGCCTCATGGCCAAGAACTATCCGGAACTCTACGAACACCTCCAAGCGCTGACGGGCCGGCTCGGCGCCGACATGCCAGACACCATCGGTGGGTTCACCTCGCTGCACCACGCCGCCACCGCTGAGGGTGCGCTCAGCGCTCGAACCAAAGAGCTCGCTGCGTTGGGTATCGCCGTTGCCGTCCGCTGCGACGGCTGCATCGCTTATCACGTACACGACGCGCTCGCCGCCGGCGCCACCAAGGACGAGATCGTGGAGATCATCGGCGTCGCCATCCTGATGGGCGGCGGCCCGGCGCTGATGTACGGAGCCGAGGCATACGAGGCGCTCGAGCAGTTCTCCGCGGTCTCCTGATATGAGCGTGTGGCACACCCGTCGGAGCTGAGGAAACCCCGCATCTCACCGATGAACTAGCCCAGAAATGGCTAGTGCCCGATGGTTTCGAGGATCCCGAGAAGGTCGTTCGCGTGTTCCTCTTCCATGGCGAGGATGTCTTCGAGCATTCGCCTGGTGGTCGGGTCGTTGGATCCCAGCCAGGTGATGATCTCGGTGTAGCTCTCGATCGCGACACGTTCGGCGACCAGGTCCTCCCGAACCATGTCGAGCAGTTCCAGGCTGGCGTCGTATTCGGCGTGGGAACGGATGGCCAACCCCTCGGGGTCGAAGTTCGGCTCACCTTGCAACTGGGTGATCCGCAGGGCGATCTGATCGGCGTGGATCTGTTCTTCGTTGGCGTGCTGGAGGAACTCGGCAGCGACGGGTCCAGCGTTGAGGCCCGTTGCTGTGAAGTAGTGCCGTTTGTAGCGCAGGATGCACACGAGTTCGGTGGCGAGCGCCTCGTTGAGCACGGCGATCACTCGTTCTCGATCGGCGCCGTACGCCGAGGTGATCGGGCCTTGTTCGATGTTGGCGCGCGCTCGTTGCCGCAGTGTTTCGACGTCGGTGAGAAAGTCAGCCATTGGGTTCCTTGTCGAGCTCGCGGGATGTGTTCAGACTACGGGTTTGACGTCGAGGATCGGGGTCCCGTCGACGGCCTCCATGTTGCGCACGAGGACTCGTGTGCCGTCGATGGCGATGATCTCGACGGGATGGAGACCGATCGGATTCGGCCGGTTCGGGGACCGGGTGCTGAAGACTCCGCGCTCGTCTCGGGTCGTGTCGCCGCGCGGGTGAACGGTGAGAACGTCTCGCCGACCTCGATCCAGCCACGTCAACACCAGAATTTCCGTGCCGGCCCGAAGGTCGCGAAGCCCCGCGGCCATCTCGGCCTCGAACACGAGCCAAGCGTCGGGTGCCCCCTCGTCACCCTGCTTCGGTGCCGCAGCGAGGTCCTTCAGCGACGATTCGACCCGACCGATCGGGTGAACGACCACAGGATCGCTGCCGGTCGTCACGACCGGTGGCCCGAACCGCCGCGATGCCGACGACGTCGGCGGCCCCCGCCACCACCATCGGCGTCGAGGTCGGGTCCGTCCTGCCGGTTCGCGCAGCGCCGAAACGCTTCGAGGTGGTTCTCCTGTGAGGCTCGTTGGAGGTTCTCGAACACCTCGATGATGTCGGGATGACTTGTGGCAGCGATCAACCGGCTGTACATCGCAGCGTTCTCGATCTCGCCGTCGACTCCGGCGAGGCAGGCCTCGTCGAGAGTCGAGAAACGCGGCGCTTCGTCGGCCCACGGGTTGCGAGGAACTGCAACCTCGTAGCGCTTGAAGAGCGACAGGAGTGCGTTCGCATGTCGGCGCTCGGCTTCCACGATGTTGACGAATGGCCGCACCGCCCCGAAATCGGCGATCACCTGGTTGTAGGTGGCGATGGCCTTGAACTCGTCGTCGAGGGCTTCGCACAGCGCTGCCAGTTCGGCGTCGCTCAAGGCACGACCTGATGCGTCCATGCTGATGACCGTAACCATGGCATCCGAATCGTCCTCAGGGCCGAAGGTCATCTGCTCGAGCGTCGTTGGTGACAAGGATGATCGTGCGCGGGCCGTTCGACTCTGGCCATGAGGTCGAACGATGCACGACCATCGAAGTGCGCCGTTCAACGCGTCAGGAGACAGATGACCGCTCACGAGTTCGATGCCCATCTCGATCACGATCACATCGCTGCGGTCTTTGCCGACCGATCTGCCGCGGAGAACGCTGTCGCACGTCTGCGCGCACTGGGTTTCGGCAGCGACCATCTCGGTGTGGTCGTTCATGACGACAATCCGGTCGACTTCGAACACGACGCCGACGCGGAAATGATGCACGATGCCAAGGTCGGAATCGAGGCTGGGGCCCCACTCGGCGCACTCGCTGGCCTTGGCATTGCAGCGCTCGCTGCTACGGGAGTGGGTGGGGTGATCGGCGTCGGTGGCATGCTCGCATTCGCCGGCGCGTCGGCATTGTGGGGTGCCATGCTGGGTGGGTACTTGGGCACCGCGGTCGGGTCGGTCGGCTGGGATGAGCACGAGGACTTCGGTTATGTGCCTCTCGAGCCCGGCGAAGTACTTCTCGTCGTGTGCAGCCACGGAGAACCCGACGTCGTTCGTGATGCCTTGATCAACAACGGCGGGAGACTGACCACCACGGACAAGATGTCGAGCTGACCATCCGCCCGTTGGTCTCACTCATGTTCAACCAAGCCACGGCCCTTTGATGACGACGCTGGCGTGGATCCTGGTCACCGGCATCGCGATGAGTTCGCTGGCTCTCGTCGGTGCCTTGACCACGATGCTGTCGGAGGAGACACTCGCGAGAGTCGTCATGCCGACTGTCGCCCTGGCAGCGGGCTCATTGCTTGGCGGAGCGTTCTTTCACATGCTGCCCGAAGCGGTCAGAGCGCTCGGCAACAACCTGCTGGTCTATGTGTGGCTGGTCACAGGCTTTCTCGTGTTCTTCACACTGGAACAATTCCTGCACTGGCATCACTGCCACCGTTCAGCGACCTCGGAGCACCGTCCGCTCGGTCTCCTCATCTTGATCGCCGACGGCATGCACAACTTCATCGGCGGCCTCGCTGTCGGCGCAGCCTTCGTGGTCGACATCCGCGTCGGGATCGTGACGTGGCTCGTTGCCGCAGCACACGAGGTTCCGCAGGAGTTCGGTGACTTTGGCATTCTCATCCACAGCGGATGGTCGCGGAGGTCCGCCTTGGCGTGGAACTTCGCCTCGGCCCTGACGTTTCTCGCCGGAGCACTGATCGCCTATGCGGTCTCAGGCAGCGTCGAGGTGGGCTACCTCCTCCCGTTCGCAGCCGGAAACTTCATCTACATCGCGGCAGCAGACCTGCTGCCCGAGATCGCCCGTGAAACGCGAACCCGAGACAAGCTCGAAACGTCGATCGCGTTCCTTGCTGGCCTAGGACTCCTGCTCGCAGCCACGCAGATCAGCGCATGACGGTCAGCTCACGGCGCGACTGGCGTCCCCCCAGAACAGGCCGCCAGCGAACCGGGGGGCAGGGCCTATTGAATTGTGGAGGGTCACTCGAGATGGACGACCTGCTTGAATCGTGTCGTGAGCATGAACCGTTTCGATGAGAGGGCCGCAACGTGGGATGACGACCCTGCAAAGGTCGAACGAGCCAACGCGATTGCGCTCAAGATCAGCGCGACCGTCCCACTTGACCGGTCAGTGCGGATGCTGGAGTACGGCGCCGGCACGGGACTGGTCGCGCAGGCGCTGCGTGACTTCGTCGGACCGGTCACGATGGCCGACACGTCAACGGGGATGCGCGAGGTCATGCGCGCCAAGATCGAAGCTGCTGTCATCACCGACGCTCGCGTGTGGGACCTGGACCTGGCCACCGAGCCGGCCCCCGACGAGCACTTCGACCTCATCGTGACGGTGCTGACCCTGCACCACATCGAACACACCGACGCCGTCCTCGCAGGCTTCGCCGACCTGCTCGACGAGAACGGGACGCTCTGCGTGGTCGACCTCGACGAGGAGGACGGCTCCTTTCACGGCGACGACTTCGACGGCCACCGGGGGTTCGAACGATCGGCCCTGGCCCGCGATCTCGCCGCCGCAGGCTTCACCGACGTGGTCTTCACCGACTGTCACCACATCGTCCGCGACAATGCGAACTATCCCCTCTTCCTCGCCACCTGCCGCCGCGCTCGCATGACCCGCGCGTTGTGACGCTTCCTGCAGCCAGCCGGCATCCGCGTGAATGTCTCGATGGGATCGCCACCACGCCGATCAGGAAATCGCCAGCGTTGAAGCAGTCTGGTCCTGACCTTCGCGATGCCGACCGGCTCTGCCGTCGCCGGACTCGGCTCGTCCAGGGTGTCGCGGAGCACCGACTACGCTCGAGTTACGCGGACGGTCGACCGGAGGTGGAGCCGTAGGTCTCTATCGAGAGCATCTGTTGCCACGGCTCGTGGACCGTGCATGCGGCACCGCTGAGCTGCGGCGTTGGCGCGAACAGGTGGCCGCAGGGCTGTTCGGCACCGTCGTCGAGGTCGGGTTCGGTTCAGGCCTCAACATGCCTGCCTACCCCGCTGAGGTGACGCTCGTGTACGCCGTCGAGCCGGCCGCGACCGCCCGCCGCCTTGCCGAGCAACGGATCGCTGACTCCGCAATCACCGTCGAGCACATCGCCCTGCGCGGCGAGTCGATCCAGCTCGACGACGCCAGTTGCGACGGAGCCCTGTCGACCTTCACGTTGTGCACGATCCCCGATGTCGAACGTGCCTTGGCCGAGATCTGGCGGGTACTCCGGCCGGGTGGCCGTTTCCAGTTCCTCGAACACGGGCTGTCGCCAGACGTCGCGATCGCTCGTTGGCAGCACCGCCTCGAACCACTGCAGAAGCGAGTGGCCGACGGATGCCACCTCACACGCGAGCCAGCCGAGCTGGTGCGCGCCGCTGGCTTCACGATCGAGCGAGTCGAATCGCGCTACGCCGCGGGTCCAAAGCCGTGGACGTGGTTCACGGGAGGGGCCGCCATCAAGCCCCTTTGACGCAGACCACCCGGCGCGGCCGCCGTTGTTCCCTCGCCGAGAGATCGGTGTGGTCCCCGGCGGCTGCGTCGTCGGCGCCGGGGACAGGGCCAGCGGGACATTGGCCTCTGCCGCCAGACAACCGCAGGCGCGACACTGATCAGCGGCCGGAGTGCACGGGCACCTCTCGATGGCGTGCCAACGGGAATGTCAGTGCGTTCTCGCTGGTTGACCGAATTACCTCCTGGGGTATCCCGGTTGGCAACAGAAAGAGGACGCATCATGGGTCTGCATCTGGGCGACACCGCCCCCGACTTCACCGCGATGACCACCGACGGAGAGCTCTCGTTTCACGAGTGGAAGAAGGGCTCATGGGCGGTGTTCTTCAGCCACCCCGCCGACTTCACCCCCGTGTGCACCACCGAACTGGGCCGCACCGCGGCCCTCAAGGACGAGTTCGCCAAGCGCAACACCAAGGCGATGGCGTTGTCGATCGACCCGATCGAAGACCACCACAAGTGGGCGCCCGACATCGGCGAGGTGACCGGTACCGCACTCAACTTCCCGATCGTGGCCGACCCCGACCATCGCATCGCGGAGCTGTACGACATGATCCACCCCGGCGAGGGCGACACCTCGACCGTACGGTCGGTGTTCATCGTCGACCCCGACAACAAGCTGCGCCTGATGCTCACCTACCCGAAGTCGGTGGGCCGCAACTTCGACGAGATCGTCCGCGTCATCGACGCCCTCCAGGCCACCGACAAGGACCCCATCGCCACCCCCGCCGACTGGAAGCCCGGCGATCGTGTCATCGTCTCACTGTCGATGTCCACCGAAGACGCCGAGAAGACCTTCGAGAACGTCGAGGAGTTCAAGCCGTACCTCCGCTACGCCGACGCCCCCAAGTGAACCGATGGTGCAGTACGGCTGACGCTGCGCCACTCGCTCGGTAATCGCGCAGACCAACGGACACTTTGGCGAGCGGTATCCGGCGAAGTCGGTCGCCTTCGCCCGGCGGAAGCCCGCCGCATATTCACCGACAGCTGGCATGTCGAGCTCGGCGCGCGGTGAGCTGTCGAGCGTCGCACGCATCCCTGCGCGATGAGTCGTCGAGCGTCGCACGGATATGTGCGGTTATCCGTGCATTTCAGGTGCTGCATCTCACCGCCAAGCAACGTCACGTCGGCGTCGCCGAATGGCCACGGTGGGAGAGGGGCAGCAACGCCTGTCCCCGATGCCGGTTACCGGTTGTTGAGGTCGGATTATGCGCTGCCCAATCGGGGGCCTGACCTCAAACACTTCGCCGGAACCCGAGTAGATGCCGGCGCGTTCTCGGCCGCGATTATGAGCTGGGTGCCAGCGTGTGTTCACCGAGCCATAAGTGCCGATACGAGCGGCTAATGGGCGACCTCAGCTTGAGTGATATGGGTGGGACAACGTGCTCTGCGCGATGCGGCGAGAGGGCAGTCTGGTGGTCGCTCAGTTCAGCACGAATTGCGCGATCGATTCGACGGCTTCCCGCATCGGCGGACTGAGCTGAGTGGCCGGGTTGCTGAGTTGCAGGATGGGCTCGAAGTTGGCGCAGACCACGCTTGCATGGGTGCCACCCGCAATAACCACCATCTCGACATTGACTCCAGCAGCAACGAGGTCGGCGCGCAGAAGCTCCGAGCGGCTCGTTGGCCGTATGGAGTCCGCGTCGCCGTGAATGAGTAGAACCCGACCGTCCGGCGCCTCCTCTCTTTGCGGGTCTGCGCTGGT
>DASQFE010000590.1:0-4266 GCA_035633295.1 Ilumatobacteraceae bacterium
GAGAAATTCGGGGGGTCGGGAGTGGTTGGGGCAGGGTGAGTCAGGGGAGGCGGGCGATGGCGGGGAATTCGGGGGATTCGGTGGTGGCGCGCGCGAGGCCGTAGGCGCCGGGTTCGACGCTCGAGATCGAGTCGACCTCGAAGCCGTGCGCGCCGAGAAGGAGGCGCAGCTCACGTGGGGTGTAGCAGCCGGTCCAGAGATCGACGGTTCGCGGATCGCCTGATTCCGAGCGGATCTCGGTGATCTCGTGCGAGACCCCCGTCGCGGCATCGAACCAGGCGCCGTCGTGGTACTTCACGGCAAAGTAGGCGTTGAACGCGCTGAGCGCGAGCCCGCCTCCCGGCCGCAGCGATCGGGCCAGACCTGCCACCACCGCAGCATCGTCACCGTCGGCGGTCATCATCCCGAACGCCCCCTGGCACAGGCAGATCACCGCATCGAACTCGCCGTCGAACGCCACCGATCGAGCATCACCCCGCTCGAACGTCGCCTGACCCGAGAGCGATGAGCGAACGGCCGACATCCGGGCCGCTCGCTCATCGCTGACGCGGGATCGGGCGATGTCGATGAAGCGTTGGCTGATGTCGACCCCATGGACGTCGATGCCACGCCGCGCGAGTTCGATCGCATGGCGACCGGTGCCACAGCCGACGTCGAGCACGCGGTCACCGGGCGCCAGACCCAATGCGGCGACGACGTGATCGACCTCCTGCACGGTGCCCTTGGTGTGGGCGTACCGGTCGTACGCCTCGCCCATGTGGTCGGCCAGGTCCTCGAACCAGTGATCGCGATCGTTCACCGCTCGGGCTGATCGGCAGCGAGCCCCGCAACGTAACTGTTCTCCAGCCACTCCCGGGTCGCGGCATCGAAGCGGTCGGGAGTGTCCGGGAGCGTTTCCCAACTCGCCGGGTCCCACACCCGGCCACGTCGGAAGGCCTTGGCGCAGTGCATGAAGACCTCGTCGGTGCGCACGACGATCGCCGTGGTCGGCCGCCTCAGTTCGTCGTTCCAGAGGTCGAGCGTCGACGCATCGGTGGTGACCCAGGCGGGACCGTTGATGCGGATCGTCTCGTCCTTGCCTGGCACCGCGACCAGCAGTCCGGCGCGGCCCGTCGCGACGATCGCCCGGAGTGTGTCGATCAGGTTGTTGCCGTTGAGGTCGGGAATCGCCACGTGCCGGTCGTCGAGGGCGCGGATGAATCCGGGCGGGCCGCCGCGCGGCGACACGTCGACCGAACCGTCGACGCCCACCGTGCCGATCAGAGCGAACGGCGAGGCTGCGAGGAAACCGACCGTGGTCTCGTCGAGGGTCGCCACCTTCTTCTCGGCGACGATTCGGGAGGGGGGCCGATACAGCTCCGCGAGCTCATCCAGACCGACGATCGATCCCACGGGCGCTTGAGCGTCGGTCATCTCGGCCACGATAGCTCGCCCATCGTCAGCCCTTCGCCGACGCCCACGTGTCGCCCCACGACACGTTCACTTCGAGGGGCACGTCGAGTTCGGCCGCATCACGCATGAGCGTGACGACGAGATCACCGACGGCGTCGTGCTCGTGATCGGGCACTTCGACGATCACCTCGTCGTGCACCTGCAACACGACGCGGCTGTCATGACAACCGGCCACCAACGCGGCGTCGATGTTGACGAGCGCCACTTTGAAGATGTCGGCGGCGAGGCCCTGAATACCGGCGTTCATCGCTTGGCGCTCACCCGCCTGACGTACCCGGAAGTTCGAGTTCATCAGTTCGGGAATCGGCCGACGACGCCCGAAGAGCGTCTCGGTGTACCCGCGTTCACGGGCCTCGATCACCGTTCGATCCATGTAGTTCCTCACGTTGGGGAACGCCATGAAGTACGCATCGAGGATGACCGCAGCCTCCTCGGTCGGGATGTTCAACCGCTGGCCGAGCCCGTACGCCTCCATGCCGTACGCGAGCCCGTACGACACCATCTTCGCCTTCGACCGCTGCTCGACGGTCACCGACGTCGGATCGACACCGAACACCCTCGCCGCCGTGGCGTTGTGGATGTCCTGTCCAGTCGTGAATGCCTCGATCAGACCCGGGTCCTTGGCGAGGTGGGCGATGCAGCGCAACTCGATCTGGTTGTAGTCGGCGACCAGCAGCGTCGTGCCTGGCGCCGGGACGAATGCCTTGCGGAACTGACGCCCCTCGTCGGTGCGCACCGGGATGTTGTGCAGGTTCGGCCGATCAGACGAGAGCCGGCCGGTGCGCGCCACCGTTTGGTTGAACGTCGCATGGATCCGACCGTCGTCGGCGACCTCTGCGAGCAGGCCCTCGCCGTAGGTGCTGCGGAGCTTCTCGACCTCCCGGTACCGCAGCAGCGGCTCGAGGAACTCGGGCCACTGGTCCTTGATCTTCTCCAGCGTCGCCGCGTCGGTGGAGAAGCCCGTCTTGGTCTTCTTGCCCGGCGCCAAGCCGCGCTCGTCGTAGAGGATCTCGCGTAACTGCTTCGGCGAGTTGAGGTTCAGGTCGTCGCGGCCTGCCACCTCGCGCAGTTGGCCCTGCAGCGTCTGGACCTCGTCGGACAGCCGCTTGCCGAGGGCCCGGAGCTCGTCGACATCGACCCCGATACCGACGTGCTCCATCTTCGCAAGAACGAGCACCAGCGGGTTCTCGATCGTGCGATACAGCTCGGCCATCCCCTGGGCCTCCATACTCGCCACGATCGGCTCGCCGAGCGCGTTGACCGCAAGCGCATCGCGAGCGGCCAGCTCGGCGTCACCGAGCGACGTACCGTCGAGATCGAGCTGGCCACTGCCGGCGGCGTCGTCGGACGGTCGGGCGAACTTCGTGTACTTCTCGATCAGGTCGGGCAGGGTGTACCGCGCCTCGGCGGGGTCGATGAGGTACGCCGCGATCGCCGTGTCGAGCGCGAGACCGCGCACCTCCACGCCGAACTCCAACAGCGAACGCATCAGCGGCTTCACGTTGTGTCCACGCAGGTCGGTGTGCGCGCCGAGCGCCGCTCGCACAGCATCGTCGGCAAGCACGTCGGCGGGGATCCACATGACGTCGGCCATCGATGCGTCCACCACCACGGCAATGCCCGCCAGCGGAGTTCGGCCGGGTTCACCCAGCCAGGTGGCCGCTACGTCGAGCGTCGCCGCGGCGGAGATCGCCGTAGCTGCTTGCGCCGCCGACGCCGCGGTTGTCACCTCGGCCACGAGCTCGGCCCGTTCGTCGACGGGTCCGAGGTCGACCGACGCACCCATCGCCGACAGCGCCTCGTCGAGACGTATGGCGAGGGTCCGGAACTCGAGAAAGTCGAACAGCCGCTTCAGCTCGTCGGCGTTCGGTGTCACGGCGAGATCGGCGGGATCGACGTGGATCGGCGCGTCGTGGTGCAGCACCATGAGGTCGAGATTCTTGCGAGCCCGTTCCTCGTGCTCGGTGAGGCTCGCTCGCAGCTTGGGCGTCTGCTCGTCGACGTGCTCGAAGATCCCGTCGAGGCCGCCGTACGCGTTGATCAGCTTCGCCGCCGTCTTCTCCCCCACGCCGGGCACACCGGGCAGATTGTCACTGGTGTCGCCCCGCAGCGCGGCGTACTGCGGGTACAACGTCGCAGACACGCCGGTGCGCGCCTCGATCCCCGCCTCGTCGTAGAACGCATAGTCGCTGACACCGCGCTTGTTGTAGAGCACTTTCACGTCGGGGTCGCGCACGAGCTGATAGCTGTCGCGGTCGCCGGTCACGATGATCACCTGATGACCAGCCTCGACGAGACGGTCGGTGGCCGTGGCGATCAGGTCGTCGGCCTCCCATCCGGACAGGTCGACGGCGGCGATCCCGATCGCGTCGAGCACTTCGCGCACGAGACCCATCTGCTGGCGCAGGATGTCAGGGGCCGCCTCGCGCTGCGCCTTGTAGAGCGGCTCGGCCACGTGACGGAACGTCGGCTCGGGACGGTCGAAGGCAACCAGCACGCCATCGGGACGGTGGTCCTTCATCACGTTGATCATCATCGACGTGAACCCGAACACCGCGTTGGTGACCTGACCGCTCGCCGTGGCCATGTCGGTCGGCAGCGCGAAGAACGCGCGATAGGTCAGCGAGTTGCCGTCGACGACGAGGTAGGTGCCCATCGCTGCGGTCAATCAGCGCCCGGGCGCAGCGAGCCATCAAGGATCCGGTCGGCAACGTCACGCATCCGGGTCCGTTCGCTCATCGCCGTGCGCTGGATGAACGTGAACGCGTCGGCCTCCGACAGGCCGGCTTCGTCGATCAATACGCCCTTGGCGCG
>DASQFE010000591.1:0-2812 GCA_035633295.1 Ilumatobacteraceae bacterium
GTTCGAGCGATGAAGCTGTGATAGTGCGGTGCGCTGCTTGGGCCGAACGCGGGCGGGCTCCCGTTGGCGAATGTCGGGTTACGGCGCTCGCGTTACGTGCGCGGTCGCCCGTGCGTCGAGTGCTTGTGTGCCGGGGGGAGCTTGGGGCTCGATGCGGCTCGTTTGGTCGGGGCTGGTGAGAATGATGGCGTGACCACCGCTGATGTCGATGCGTGGATGGACCGGACGACCAACCCGAAACGGGACGTGATCGCAGCGGTGCGTGCGGTGGTGATGAGCGACGAGCGGATCGAGGAAGCGGTCAAGTACCGAGCTCCGGCGTTCCTGCACGGCGGGATCATGGCCTACTTCCACTGGAACGCCCAGGAGTTTGCGAGCCTGGTCTTCCCGAACGGCTCGAAGATCCCGGGCGAGTTCGAACGGTTAGAGGGTGACGGTCTTCAACGCATGATGCGTTTCGTCGACCTCGACTCGGTCGAAGCGGCCCGGGACGATCTGCTCGACATCGTCGATCTGTGGTGTGCCACCCGCTGATCGCTGATGGCGCGTACCGAGAACTTCGACCGGGTGCACGTGGAGTCCGCCGCCGAGCTGCGCGGATGGCTCGTCGATCATCACGGACAGCACGACAGCGTGTGGCTCGTCACGTACTTGAGGGCGCCGGCCGGGTCGCCGAATGCAGCGAAGTACGTGAATCGTGACGAGGTGTTGGACGAGTTGGTCAGTTTCGGGTGGATCGACGGGATCCGTCGCAAGCTCGACGACGAACGGACCATGCAGCTGATCGGGCCGCGCCGCGTCCAGCACTGGTCGAAGACCTACAAGGACCGTGCCGCTGAACTGATCGCGGACGGGCGGATGCACGCCGCGGGCTTCGCGGCCATCGAGTCGTCGAAGCAGAACGGTCTGTGGGATTTCATGGACGACGTGGACGCGCTCGTCGCACCCGACGATCTCCTCGCCGCTTTCGACGCGAACGAACCTGCGCGACAGCACTACGAGGCGTTCCCGCCGTCGACGAAGCGCAACACGCTGCGCTGGATCAAGGTGGCCAAGACCGAAGCCACCCGCTCGAAGCGAATCGCCACCACCGCTCAGCTCGCTGCTGAGAATCGCCGGGTCCCGAACGCGTGACGAACGCGACACCGTGCGAGCCCACGAGCCTGTGACCGAGTTCCTCGGGCGTGGCCCGCACCTTCTGGCAACTGCCCGTAAGCCCTGGGACAGCTGCCGCCGAACGCCGGCTTCGCAACGTGTGATCGGCGAAGATTGCAGATGCCCTTCGTGCTACCGCCGTCGAGTCCCTGCTCATTCTGCGAGTACCTCGCAGGAGAGAAGCCCTACACGATCCTCGATCGAAACGACGTCACCGCCCTGCTGGTGACCTACGAACAACGCGGCCGTGGCCACCTCCTCGTCATCCCGGTCCAACACCGCGAGACCATTCTCGAACTGGACCGAGACGAACAAGCCGCCGTCATGTCCGACATCGTCCGGGCGACCGCAGCCATCGTCGGGGCGTTCGATCCAGGAGGCGTCGCCGTATGGCAGAACAACGGCATTCCTGCGCACCAGTCCGTGCCTCACCTCCATTTCCACGTCGCTGGCACGCTTAAAGGTGGCGGTACGGAATGGGGCGACGTGCCCAAGCTCCCTGTCGGCCAGACCGACGCGATCGCCGAACAACTCCGGCCGCACCTATGACACTCCGGCAACAGCACAGGCTGATCGTTCCCGTGAGAACTGCCCCAGAACGCCGGTTGGAGACGCGATTACCGGGTGCGCTGCTTGGGCCGAAGTGCCACGCGAGTTGATGCCCTGAGCACGGGATTATGCAGTCCGGATATCGAGCGCGTCGACGGGCGACCATGCACAGGCTGCCTGTCGGTGAGATCACCAGGCCGACGACGGCGCTCGCTGGTGGAGCATTCGTATCAGCGACGCCATGCTACGTCGATGTAGGTCGTTGCCGGCCTCGATTGTGCGACCATGGAGCGGTGAGGACCAGGCTTGAACATGCTCGTGCGAACGTCAGCGATCTCGCATCCGCGATCGAGTGGTACACGACGGTGCTCCATTTCGAGATCGATGCAACTTGGCCAACTGAGCGGCCGAACTATGCGCACTTCGCGACTGAGTCCGGGGCGGTCTTCGCGATTCAAGAGGCTGAGGGACGGGGAGGTCGGTTCAACTTCACCGTCGACGATCCCGACGAGATGTGGCTGCGGTTGAAGGACCGGGTTCGAGTTGTCGAAGCGCTTTTCACGACTGAGTACGGCACCCGGAAGTTCACGATTGCGGACCCGGACGGTAACGAACTCGGCTTCGTTGACCACGTCGCCTGAGACCACCGGGCCCGCGATTATCTCGTGTCACGCTTGGGCCGTTCCGTGGCGCGCCCGGCCTCTAGAACTCTGGGATTTTGTGCGCCTGTTATCGGGCGCTCCTCATGGCGAGTTCGCCCTGGCCCATCGGCCTCAACGGCGCGACAATGAGGCCATGGAGCGACCAACCATGCGGATCTCTGGGCCGACGCTCGACTCCAGTGACCCGATGGCCCTCGCCCAGTTCTACGAACGACTGCTCGGTTGGCCCATCGTCCGACGGGAGGGGCCTCGACCGGGCAGCCCGTCAACCGATGGATGGCGATGCTGCGCTCACCGGACGGCAGCATGAACCGAGTGTTTGATCGGGATTCTTGAGACTGATTCGTGCGTTGGTTGTCGAGTGGCTCGACTGCACCGCTTCTCGATCCTGGCAAGTTCCGGAGCGGTTCAGCCCGCCGGTTGGGATGCGTTCGGCGGAGCCGACT
>DASQFE010000592.1:0-3137 GCA_035633295.1 Ilumatobacteraceae bacterium
GCCATCCGCGCTGCCCGCAGGGTGCGCGCCCTCGCCAAGGCCGGCCGCCTCCTCGGCTGACACCACCATCACCGAATGTCAGCGGCTCCCGGCCACCTCGATGTCATCTGCTCGTCATGTTCAAACGCGCGATTCGATGTCGAACATGGCGGTCGGGTGACAAGTCGTTGTCGAGATGCTGTCACACGAGATTTCGACAGTTCCACGAACTATGAAGATGTACGTGGAACTCAGCCGTCGCACCTGGAACGCCGCCGTGAAGCTCGCCGTGATCATCTCGGTGACCGCAGCAGTTCTTGCGATTGCGATCTCCGCCGCCGGCGATGTTCCGCAGGCTGCGATCGTCCTTCCGGTGATCGTCGTGGCGTTTGTCGCCAGCTGGATTCAGACGGGTCGGGTGCGGAGCGAGCAGATTCCACTTCGCGTGCACCACGACCACCGCTGACTCTTCCAGCGCGCCGCTCAATCGTGCCGGCTGACGCCGTAGATCGAGCCTGTGCCACGATCGCCACATGAAGGTTCGCATCGGTTACGGCCTCGGCACATCCACCGATCTGCACGGCCCCTCCTACGCCGTGGTCGTCGACACCCTCGAGCGGCTCGGCTTCGACTCGCTGTGGTTGTCGGAACGAATCAGCGGGCCGGCGCCTGACCCGCTCGTCGCCATGGCATTCGGGGCCGGGCGAACGACGAACCTCAAGTTCGGCACCTCGGTGATGGTGCTGCCGGGCCGCAACCCCGTGGTGCTCGCCAAGGAGTTGGCAACCCTCGCCACGATGTCGAACGGCCGACTCCTCCCCGCCTTCGGATTGGGCGCTGTCGATCCGATCGAGCAGCAGGCGTTCGGGGTCGAACGATTGCAGCGGGCCGCGTTGTTCGACGAGATGCTCGAGGTGATGCGCCAGTGCTGGACCGGCCGACCGTTCACGCACCACGGCGACCGATATCACTACGACGAGGTGACGGTGCTGCCCGCCCCCAAGCGGATGGACGTGTGGCTCGGCGGCATTGCTCCTTCGGAGCTTCGTCGCGTCGGGCGGCTCGCCGACGGCTGGCTGCCATCGTTCGTCACCCCCGCCGACGCCGAGGCGGGGCGCACCGTTGTCGAGGCGGTGTGCGCGGAGCACGATCGTGAGATCGAAGACGACCACTACGGCGTCCTCATTCCGTATTCGTTCGGCCCGATCCCCGAACGCCTCCAGCGACTGCTCGCCAAGCGGCGGCCCGACCTCGATGGCCCCGGCGAACTCGTGGCGACCTCGTGGGACGAGCTGACGGCGCTGATCCGGCGTTTCGTCGACGTCGGAACGACGAAATTCGTCGTGCTCCCACTCGTCGAGCCAGGTGGGGCCGACGGCTGGGTCGAACACCTCACCGAGGCCGCCGACGTGCTCCTCCCCCTCGAAGCCGGATGATTGAACACAACGTCTCATTCAGGTTTCGTCAAGCATGGAACCGAACAGCCGCATGTGACGTCCAACACACATGAAGCGTGAACGGCTCATCCCACTGGCGCTCGTTGCGAGCGTCACCATTGCACTCACTGCATGCAGCAGCGACGGCTCCCCCACCACTGATTCGACCACTCAGTCGACAACTGCGGTGCCATCGACATCGGCCGTCGGTGCGACCACGACCACGCCGGCGGCGCGTCCGCAAGGCTTCGCCTCCCGGTTGGAGTTCTTCGGCGACTGCCCTGCCTTGCTCGACTACATGCAGACCGAGGCGTCGGCACGCGTCACACCGTGGGGCCTCGGCGGAGGCGGCTACTACGCCGCCGGCGGCGACATGCGGGTCGCCGGGTCGACCGAGGCCACCGTGCCCGCAGCGGCGCAAGAGGAGGCTGCGCCGTCAGCACCGTCCGCGGGCACGGACTACTCGGGCACGAACACGCAGGAGGTGGGGGTCGACGAGGGCGACATCGTGGAAACCGACGGGACGTACGTGTACGTCGCCAACACCGACGGGCTGCGCATCGTGTCGGTCGCCGACGCCGAGGTCGTCGCCAAACCCGAACTCCCACAGGGTACGCACCAGTTGCTCCTCGACGGCGGCCGGCTGGTCGTCGTCACATCGAACTGGTCCGGCTCGCCCGACACCATCATGTCGTTGTACGACGTGGCCGATCCGACCAACCCATCGCTGCTGCGACGCACACACCTCGAGGGCAACGTCGTTGCCACCCGTTCGATCGACGGTGTTGCGCGGCTCGTGGTCTCCACGACGTTCGATCAGCGCCTCGCCTTCGTGCAACCGAACCAGTTCGGCCTCGACGAGGAGTCGGCGCTCGAGCGCAACAAGCAGATCATCGCCGAGTCGAACGTGGACGACTGGCTCCCGCGCGAGTTCGACGAAGCGGGCGACGGCAGCTTCGGCCCGATGTCGGCCGCGATTGCGTGCGAGAACGTCGCCGCACCGGGCGAGTTCGCCGGCCTGGGAGTGACGTGGATCGCCTCGATCGACGTTCGCGGCGATGCCACTCCCGTCGGTTCGGCGGGCATCGTGTCGACGGGTGACACCGTGTACGCCTCGACCGGCAACCTTTACATCGCCACGCAGAACTGGGACTGGCAGTGGGGCGGACCGGTGCCGATGCCGGTGCCGATGGAAGGCGACGCGACAGAGGTGACCGAGACCACGGCCATCACCGAGTCGACCCCGCCGCCCGAAACCACAGAGGTCGCACCGTCGACCACCGAGCCCGACGACCTTCAGGGTCCGCCACCCACACTGATCCACCAGTTCCGACTCGACGAGGGGACCGGCGCAACGTACGTCGCCTCCGGTGAGGTCGAGGGTCGGCTGCTGAACCAGTTCGCAATGAGCGAGTACAACGGCGACCTCCGTGTGGCGACCACCACCGACAACTGGGGCAACTTCGGCGACCAGAGCGAGTCGACGGTCTACGTGTTGCGCCCGAACGGAACCGACCTCGAGCAGATCTCGTCGATCTCCGGGCTCGGCAAGGGCGAACAGATTCAGTCCGTCCGTTTCATCGATGACGTTGGCTACGTCGTCACATTCCGCCAGGTCGACCCGCTGTACGTGATCGACCTGTCCGACCCGGCCAACCCGGTACTCGACGGCGAGCTGAAGATCCCCGGCTATTCGGCGTACCTCCACCCGGTCGGCGATGG
>DASQFE010000593.1:0-3788 GCA_035633295.1 Ilumatobacteraceae bacterium
CGAACTTGGAGCATCCGGTGTGCGGCTTTGCCGTCACCTCGATGACGGCCGTTCCGATGCGCAGACGCGTTCCCGGCGGACAGCTGGCTTCGGACAGGTCGAAGTCGACGATCAGCTGATCACCGGCGAGCGGCCAGCGGATGCGCTCGACACCCGCAACTGCTTCGAGCGACCGAGCCGACATGATGTTCAGCTCGGCGAGCGGATCGGCCCGGCCATCAGCGGTCCTGGTGCGTCCCCGCTCGACGTAGTTGTCTCCCACGAGGCCGTGACCGGGCCGGTTGGATCTGCCCGGACGGGACGAAATACCCGTGCGCTCGCTCCGCCACCGGACGCATGATCGAAGCAGTCCAACTGCAAGGAGACCGCCATGCGCGCCATCGTCGTCTACGAATCCATGTTCGGCAACACCCACGTGATCGCCGACCACATTGCCGACGGGCTTCGAAGCACCCTTGACACCACGACCGTCGCCGTGCACGACGCAACCGAGGAGTTGCTCGAATCCGCCGATCTCCTCGTCGTGGGCGGGCCGACCCATGTCCACGGCATGTCGAGCGAACGGTCCCGTTCCGGAGCCAAGGACCTGGCCGACAAGGACGATGAACTCCATCTCGACCCCGATGCCGAGGGTCCGGGACTACGCGACTGGTTCGATGACCTTCCCGAAGGCCGCCACGGACACGCCGCTGCGTTCGACACCCGGGTCCACGCGACCACGCTGGTGACCGGCCAGGCCTCGAAGGGCATCGCCAAACGACTGCACCGGCACGGTTTCGACACCATCGTCGATCCCGAGAGCTTCTTCGTCGACAAGCACAACCACCTCGAGCCCGAGGAAGCCGAGCGAGCGACCGCATGGGGTCGGGCGCTCGCTACGAAGGTGACAACCGGCTGACTCGTCGCCGCATCCAGCTCGGCCGATCCCACCACAGCCGCTCGATCCGGAAGAACGGCGCAAACGCCACGAGGAACAACGGGTACGCGAACCCGATCAGCATGAACGCCAGGATTCCGGCGTGCAGCAGCCAGGCGGCAATCACCCACGCGGTTCGAAGCCTCCCTCCGTACAGTGCGATCGGCGCAGAGAGTTCGATGACCACGGTCGCCGCTGCGGCGAACGGCCACAACCAGGCCAACCCGACTCCCAATGAGGCGAGTGGCGACGGCTCGCCGCCGAGCACGTCGAGGCGAGCAGCGGCGAAGGCGACGTGGTTGCGCAGCGTGTCGCCGAAGATCCAGTCGAGCCCGCCGTAGCGCAGCTTGGCAACACCCGTGATCACATAGGTGACGACCACGACGACTGCGGCAAGGGCAATTGGCCAGCCATAGGCCGTTGGAGCCCGAGACCGGCGGCTGCGTCCGGCGTCGAGCGACCACGCATCGGCGGCCGGCGACAACGCAACGATCAACACATGCAGCACGAAGAGGTTCTCGAAGTTCAGTAACTGTCCCCACGAACTGCGATAGCTCGCCAGTGCGAGACAGCCGATCGCGAACACGGGCGCAGTCCAGCGGAACCTCCACCCGAGTGTGTATGCGAACCCGCACAGCAGTGTGGTGACGATGAGCGCGCCGAGCGCCGGGTCGGGCACCGGTCCGTTCAGGAGCGAAGCCACCCCGACGCCGTCGAATCCCGACTCACGTTCGGCGAGTTGCACGAAGGCGGGCAACCGGATCAACAGGTACGTCACGACGAACACACCGGTCAAGACCCGCAGCATCGCCAGTCGCTCAGGTGGCGCCTGAGAATCGACCACCCGCCAGAGCTCAGGTTGCGTCGACTGGATCGTCGGCGCTACGTCGACGGTCACGATGGCCCGACCTCGCAGCGGGCTTGCACCGTTCGGTCGATGAGGCTCGATTCGCCTCGCACCCGGGCGATCACGTCGTGGCGCTCCGTGACGACCTCGACCGCAACCACATCGGATGGGAGTCCTGCCCACACCCGCGCTCGGTCGGCGATCTCGACACACCGGTCATCGGCTCGCCCGTCGCGAAGCGCAGCGCGCAACTCGCCGGCAACCACCAGCGGATCGTCACTGTCGCCGATCACGCGCAACGTGAGGGCAGACAGAGTGCCCTGAGCGTCGACCGCCTGAGCCGTCGCCAACGTCACCTCGTCGCCGCGCACGCGCGAGTACATGGGGTACGTCGACAACGGGAAGCTGTCGCGGTCGAGCATCACCGGCGCAACGAGCGCGCCGATGACGGTTGCGGTCACCAGGATCCGTGCGTTGCGATCCACTCCTCCAGCATGCCGCGCGAGCCGTGCACACTGAACGAGTTCAGGCTGTAGGAGTCAGTTCGTGTGCCGTTCGGGTCCCCGCCTGCCAGTACGCGCCGGCGACGCCGACGCAGATCAAGCTGATCACACTGCTGTAGGCCAGGGCCCACTCGGCGCTGACGTTGTCGGCGATCCAGCCGGTGAGCGGCGCCCCGATCGGCGTCGAGCCGAGGAACGCAACGGCCTGGAGCGCGAGCAGCCGACTGCGCATGTCGGGCGGGCACTCCTGCTGGGTGATCGCGTTGGCGCCGGCAATGAACGCTGCGCCACCTGCTCCGAACGGCACCGACCAGACGAAGGCCAGTGCCAGGTTCGGCGCCCAGGCAAGTCCGAACCCGGCCAACGCCATCACGACGATGGCCCCGAAGAACCACCGCATGGTCACCACGTGGTGACGGGCCGTCAGCAACGAGCCGGTGAGCGATCCGATCGACATCACCGCGAGCACGAGGCCGAACGCTGCCTCGCTGCCCCATCGTTGGTCGGCGAGCTTGGGCAGCACGACGGCCTGATTGAACGCCACCATCGAGATGATGACGAGCAACGAGTAGATGATGGCGATGTCGCGTCGTCCGGCAACGAAGTGCAGCGACTCGCGGATCGGTTTGCCGCCCTTCGGGCGCCGGGGCATGGTGAACATCTCGTCGCGACGGATCGCCACCAGCGAGAAGATGATCGCGAAGAAGCTGAGCCCGTTGACGATGAAGCACCAGGCGGTGCCGATCGTGGCGACGAGCACGGTCGCCATCGCCGGGCCGAAGATCCGCGAGCCGGTCATCACCGCCGTGTTCAGCGACGTCGCATTCGGGATGTCGGGCGTCGGAACCAACTCGGTCACGAGGCCGCGACGCGCCGGATTGTCGAACGCCGCGACCACACCCAGGACCAGCGACAGCACATACACGACCGGGATGGTCACCAGACCGGCCAGGGCGAGCACGCCGAGCAGGAGCGCCTGCGCCGCGAGCCCACTCTGGGTGATGATCGCCATCGTTCGTTTGTCGTAGGTGTCGGCGATGACGCCCGCCCATGCGCCGAGTAGCAGCATCGGGAGGAACTGGAAGGCAACGCTGATTCCGACGGAGGTCGCCTCGCCGGTCAGTTGATAGACCAGCAGCGACATCGCTGTCATCTGCAACCAGGTGCCGACGTTCGAGATCGCCAACCCCGCGAAGAACAGTTTGGCGTTGTAGTTCTCCAGCGAGCGGAACGTCGACGACACCGCTCGCTGCTCAGTCATCCAGCTTGAGGGCATTGATGAAGACGTCGCCGGGGACTTCGACTCGGCCGATCGACTTCATCTTCTTCTTGCCCTCCTTCTGCTTCTCGAGGAGCTTGCGCTTGCGGGTGATGTCGCCGCCGTAACACTTGGCGAGCACGTCCTTACGCTTCGCCTTCACGGTTTCACGGGCGATGACCTTGCCCCCGATGGCAGCCTGGATCGGCACATCGAACATCTGGCGTGGGATCAGCTCTTTGAGCTTTTCGCACATGCGAGCAC
>DASQFE010000594.1:0-2135 GCA_035633295.1 Ilumatobacteraceae bacterium
GCGAGGACTGCAATGCCCCAGATGCCGAAGATGACGCTCGGGATCGCTGCGAGGAGGTCGATGAAGTACCCGAACGTCACCGCCAGCCGCTTGGGTGCGTAGTGACTGACGAACAGCGCCACTGCGACCGCCAGCGGGAGCGCGAGGAGCAACGCCAGCAGCGCCGCCCAGATCGTGCCGAACAGCAGCGGACCGACGTACTCGTAGAAGGGCTTGCTGAACGTTCCCTCGTCGGCGGTGAACGTGGGCCACGCCTCGACGAGCAGGAACAAGCCAACGGCGAGGAGCGTGACGAGGATGAGGATGCCGGCACCGAGAGAAATGCCGCCGAAGATGCGGTCGCCCAGCTTGCTCGTCTGCTCGACTGGGGCGACGGTGGTATCACCGCCCGGCGGTCTGTCCGTCGTGGTCACGTTGGGGATCCTCCGAAACGTTCAGAGAGGAGTAGGGACATTGGATTCGAAACGCGTTGACGAGCGATGCCGGGCCCACGGCGTGTGGGCCCGGCATCGACGTCGTGCTCAGGGTGACGGAATCAGGAAGCGACCGAGATCTGCTCGACCGACTTCTGGACTTCGGCCTGCACCTCGGCCGACAGCGGAGCCGAACCGGCTGCCTCGGCGGCCGCGGCCTGACCCTCGGTGGAACCGACGTACGCCATGAAGGCCCTCACGAGGTCGACCTTCTCCTGGCTGTCGTACTGGACGCACACGATGTGGTAGGACACGAGCGCGATCGGGTACACGTCAGCCGAATCAGGATTGCGGTTGACGACGATCGTGTAGTCGAGGCCGCTCTCGCCGGGCACGCGCTCGGAGGAGTCCACGATCTTCGCGGCAGCCTCGGGCGAGAACTCGACGAACTCACCGGCAACTCCGACCGCAGCAGCAGGCAGGTCGCCGATCTGGCTGGCGTCGGCGTAACCGATCGACCCTTCGCCGGCCGAGACAGCGGAGACGACGCCGGACGTCTGCGGGGCACCCTCGCCACCGCCCGGGCCGTCGGCGTCCCACGCTTCGATGGCGCCAAAGGTCCAGACGTCAGCCGCGGCCTGCGACATGTAGTCGGTGAAGTTCTTCGTCGTGCCCGACTCGTCGGAACGGTGGACCGGGTTGATCGTCGTGTCCGGCAACTCCAGGTCGGGGTTGTCGGCGGCGATGGCCGGGTCGTTCCACGCGGTGATCTCGTTGGCGAAGATGCCGGCGATCACCTCGGGCGAGAGGTTGAGTGTCTCGCCCTCCAGTGACGGAAGGTTGTACGGGATGGCGATCGGCGAGATGTAGTGCGGAAGGTTGATCGCTCCCTGGTCACCGGCACAGCGGTCGACCGATGAGGCGAACTCCTCTTCGTCCAACGCCGAGTCGGATCCGGCGAAGTCGGTGCCACCGGCGAGGAACTGTTCGCGGCCGCCACCTGATCCCACCGGGTCGTACTCGACCGTGGCACCCGGGTTGAGGGCTTGGAAGCCAGCCTGCCAGCCCTGCATGGCGGAGGCCTGGGACGAGGCGCCGGCGCCCACGAGGGTGCCGGCCACTTCGGCCATGGCCTCGCCACCATCGGTGGTTTCGGCCATTGCCTCGGTGGTCTCGGCCATTGCCTCGGTGGTACCGGCGGCCTCGGTGGTGTCGGGCGCGTCGGTGCTCGACGAGGTGTCTTCGTCGCTGCCGCATGCGGCGGCAACGAGGGTCAATGCAAATGCTCCGGCAAAAATGCGGCGCTTGGGAGAGTTCACGCTTCCAACTCCGTTCGTAGGTTCTGATCGGACATGTTCTGTTCATGGACGGGCATCGTCATACGACGTTGCGCGTCTCCGAAGCTTAAGTTACGACACCAAGGTGAACTCAGACCCGCCCTGAGATGAACGAACGGTGAACGGAAGCTGTCCAATGGGCAAACTGTCCGTCGTGCACCTCAAGAAGTGACCACTCAAGGTGCGACTCAGGTGCGGCTCAGGTGCGGCCGGCGAGTTGTTGCTCGACCGTCCAGCGGTACATCCGCTCTTGCGAATGCGGTTGGAACGAGTTGGTGGCGCCCAGACGCGACCACGTGTCGTCGGGCTGCAGCTCCCAGCGGACGATGTCATCGGCCAGCGCGAACCCGAGGGCCTGATCGAGTGACGCCGTGTGCCGTGCGTG
>DASQFE010000595.1:0-4698 GCA_035633295.1 Ilumatobacteraceae bacterium
CGCTCGGTCGTCCGCTCGGGCGCCCTGGCGATCCCGCATCTCAGCACGACGTGTTGGCCCGAGCGTTCGCACTGCTCGAAGCCGATTCCGGCCCGGTCCTGGTCGATCATCCCGACGTGATCGAAGCCGACGAGCAGCCGGCGTCGTGCGCGCTCCCGCCCCGATTCGATCCCGATCTTGCGCCGTCGGTCGACGAGGCGCGCGGGCTCCGCAAGGCGTTCGACCGGGCACTTGCACGTCGCGGTGTCACCTCCGTCGGCCGCGTGATCGACGCCGACGGTGTGCCCGACGCGTTGCGCGTGCTCGACTCGATCGCGAACGGTGAGGACTGGGCGACGGCCGGGATTCCGGGCGGCAACACGATCGCCGTCTGTCACGACATCCGCACCTACTACGAGGAGGCTGCGCTCGAACTCGTCGACGGCCCGCTGCCGGGCGGTCGGGCGCTGGAGGACTGGTTCTTCGATCAGACCGAGGCGGGCGCCACCGTGCTGGCCGCTCGTGCCGCGATCCGTGACAGCGGCGGCAAGTTCCCGATCTGGTTCTACATGACCCCAGGCCATCGCTGACGACCCGCGCTCGCGCTCAGATGACGGTGGCACGACGGCGACGGCTACGTTGGCGACGCTCGCCTATTGGCAATCCTGAGGAGGAACCATGTCCGACGCTCTGATCATCGATGCCTGCCGCACACCTCGCGGCATCGGCAAGCCCGGCAAGGGCGCGCTGGCGCATCTGCATCCGCAACACCTTGCCTCGACTGTGCTCGCCGCGTTGGTCGAACGCAACGGTTTCGACACCGCCGACGTCGACGACGTGGTGTGGGGCACGAGTTCGCAGGTCTGCGAGCAGAGCGGTGACCTCGGGCGTATGGCTGCGCTGGACGCCGGCTACGCGGTGACCGCCAGTGGAGCGACGCTCGACCGGTTCTGCGGGTCGGGCATCACATCGGCGAACTACGCCGCCCACGCCGTGATGGCGGGGATGGAAGACCTCGTCGTGTCGGGCGGCACGGAGATGATGTCGCTGCCGAAGAAGGGGCTCCTCCCGATGGGCGCCAACAACGCCCACCTGCAAGAGATCCACCCGCAGTCGCATCAGGGCGTGTGCGCCGACGCGATCGCCACGATGGAGGGCATTTCGCGCGAGTCGCTCGACGCGCTCGCCGCCGAGTCGCAGGCTCGGGCCGATCGGGCGATCCGGGAGGGCAGGTTCGACAAGAGCCTCATCCCGGTGCTGAACATGGACGGCTCCGTCGCGCTCGACCACGAGGAGTTCCCGCGCCCGCAGACCACCGCTGAGTCATTGGCGGCGCTCCCGCCGAGCTTCCCCCAGATCGCCGACCACCGCTTCTCGGAGGATTCGAAGACCTTCCGCGAGCTGATCAACCAGAAGTACCCCGACCTCGACATCCAGCATGTCCACCATGCCGGCAACTCCTCCGGTGTCGTCGACGGCGCCGCGGCGCTGCTGTTCGCCAGCTCCGATTACGCCCAGGCGCACGGGCTGACGGCGCGGGCGCGAGTTGTCGCCACCGCCAACCTGGGTGACGACCCCACGCTCATGCTCAACGCTCCGGTTCCGGCCGCGCGCAAGGTGCTCGAGAAGGCAGGCCTGACGCTCGCCGACATCGATCTGTTCGAGATCAACGAAGCGTTCGCCGTGGTCGCCGAGAAGTTCATGCGCGACCTCGACCTCGATCGCGACAGGGTCAACGTCAACGGCGGCGCCATGGCGCTCGGCCATCCGATCGGCGCCACCGGCGCCATGCTGATCGGCACCGTGCTCGACGAACTCGAACGACGCGACCTGCAGTTCGGCCTCATCACCATGTGCGCCGGCGGTGGCATGGCCCCCGCGATCATCATCGAACGCGTTTGAGCCGGGCACGGGTCCACTCGGGGGAGCACGCGTCGAGAAGCCGCAGAAGGGGACCTTGGGCCCGTGGAAGTCGGGTCGGCCCGTGGCGTAACGTGGAGCAGCCGTACGGACATCCGAGGGAGCCCACATGACTGATGCGTTGACGATGAATACCGGACATGTCGGGGGAGCCGGACTCGACACGGACACGCTGGGGATGATGCTCGATGCGCTCGGTGAGTTCGTCGGTCATGCACTGACGCCGCAACGCCAGCTCGAACTCGACCACGAAGACGTCTGCCCCGAAGACCTCGTTCGCGCCATGAGCGACCCGAACCAGCTCGGCGTGCAGCTGATCTTCGTGCCCGAGGCCTACGGCGGGATGGACGGCGGAGCGTACGACTCGTACCGGGTGTGCGAGGTGATGGCTCGCCACGACCTCGGAGTTGCCACTGCTGTGTTCGCCACGTTCCTCGGCAGCGATCCGATCCTCGTCGGGGCCACCGACGAGCAGAAGCAACGCTGGTTGGGAGCGATTGCCGAGCAGGGACTCGTGTTCGCGTACGGGGCCACCGAGCCCGATGCGGGAAGCGATCTCGGAGCGATGAAGACAACCGCCGTGCGGATCGAAGACGACAACGGGGTCATCACGGGGTATCGGATCAACGGTCGCAAGCAGTGGATCTCGAACGGGTCGATCGCCGACATGGTCACCGTGCTGGCGCGCACACCCGACGGCCCCTCCTGGTTCGTCATTCCCCAGGGGACCCCGGGATTCACCGCGGCCCATCCCGAGGACAAGCACGGCCTGCGGCTGTCGAACACCGCGGCACTGTTCCTCGACGACGTGGAAGTGCCGGCCGATCATCTGATCGGCTGCGTCGAAGGCCTGGGGCTCATCCAGGCCCAGCAGGTGTTCGGCTATACCCGCCTGATGGTCGCCGCGTTCGGCCTCGGTGCAGGATGGGAGGCGCTCGACCGGGCGATCGCGTATTCGATCGAGCGCACGCAGGGTGGCGCGCCGCTCGCCGAGAAGCAGGGCTTCACCCACAAGTTGATCGTGCCCCACGCGGTGCGCCTCGAAGCCGCCAGGGCCTACATCGAGGACACTGCCGACAAGATCGATCGTGGCCTCGGCGAGAACGGTGCGATGAACACGGAGGGGGCGATCGCCAAGCTGATGGCCACCGAGGCCGGCAACCTCGCCGCCGACGCAGCCATCCAGGCCCATGGCGGCTACGGCTACACCCGCGAGTACGTCGTGGAGAAGATCAAGCGTGACGTTCGAATCACCACGATCTACGAAGGTACGTCCGAGATCATGGAGATGACCATCGCCCGTGATCGGTGGCAGCATCATCTGAAGACCAGCGGCGCCTACTACCGCGATCGTGCTGCGGAACTCTTGGCGCTGCATCGCACCCACCCGACGGTCGGCGCCGATCACGCCGCCCTCACGGCGCAGTCGCTCGCTGTGGTGCTCGAAGCGTGCCGGGTCGCCCGGCTCACCCGCAACCAGCACGTTCTGTTCCGATTGGGCGACCTCATCACCCACGCCGAGTGTGCCGAAGCCTTCGCCCGCAGCGCCGCCGATGCGCTCGACGGCAACCGCCACGAGAAGGCCCACGACCGGTTCGACGGCGACGCGCTCGCAACGATGAGCCGCGTCTTCGCACGTGAGGCGGCCCAGAAGATCGCCGAAGGCGTCCGCTGGGTCACCGGCTCGGTCGATGCCGACAGCGCCGACGTAGCGCCGTTGCTCGCCACGATTCCGCACGACGCACTCCGCGCAGCCCAGGCCGGGTTGCTCGCCGACATGGACCGTGTCGCCGACGTGCTCTACGACCGCTGATGAGCGGCCCCTCTGCCCTCTCTCGTTGCTCAGGAGCACCGAATCATGTCTGACGACTTCACCATTCCCAGCACCCCCGTTGCCGTCGTCGGTGTCGGGGCGATCATGCCGCAGGCACCCGATGCCGATGCGTTCTGGGCCAACATCACCAGTGGGCGCTACTCGATCACCGACGTGCCGCCCGAGCGATGGGATCCGGCGCTGTACTTCTCGGCCGACCACGCCGTGGCTGACAAGACGTACTCCACGATCGGTGGCTGGGTGCGTGAGTACCCGTGGGATCCGATCGCTTGGAAGCTGCCGATCCCCCCGACGGTCGCCGATCAGATGGACGACGGGCAGCGGTGGGCGATCAGTGCTGCGCGTTCGGCGCTGCTCGATGCCGGGTGGCCGAACTGGACGATCGACCCCGACAACGTTGCGGTGATCATCGGCAACGCCATCGGCGGCGAGAAGCACTACCAGACGAACTTGCGTATCGAACTCCCCGAAGTGCTGCGTGACCTGGCCGAGTCGGAGTCGTTCGCGGCGCTCTCTGCGGATCAACGCCAGCACATCATCGACGAAACACGCTCGCGCTTTCTGTCTCACTACGGCGAGGTCAACGAAGACACGATGCCAGGGGAACTGGCCAACGTGATGGCCGGCCGGATCGCCAACCTGTTCAACTTCCGCGGGCCGAACTTCACGACCGATGCCGCGTGCGCCTCGGGCCTGGCGGCGATGAGTGTTGCCGTCGAAGGCCTCGTCGACCACCGCTTCGACGCCGCCATCACCGGTGGCATCGACCACAACATGGGTGTGGCCGCGTTTGTGAAGTTCTACAAGATCGGTGCGCTCTCGGCCACCGGAACTCGCCCGTTCGACGCCGGGGCCGATGGTTTCGTGATGGGGGAGGGCGCGGCGCTGTTCGTGCTCAAGCGACTCGAAGACGCCGAACGCGATGGCGACACGGTCTACGCGGTGATCCTCGGTATCGCCGGCTC
>DASQFE010000596.1:0-10805 GCA_035633295.1 Ilumatobacteraceae bacterium
CGTCGCCGAGGTCGGTCACGCCCATGAGGCCTTGAGCCCGTTCCTCCGGCGTGTCGGCGAGCCACACGCAGACCTCACAGATCTGGCCATCGGTGTCGGTGATCCGCGCCGTGACGGTCGAGAACCCTTCGGGCTGTTGACCGCCCGGAGCGATGTCGACCTGTCCGTCTCCGTCGCGCTCTCCGTCACCCTCTCCGTCGCCGACAGACACCGGGCCCGCGGTGACCGCAACCTGCGTCGAGTCGTCGAACGTGGTCGTGTCGGAGCAACCGAGCAGACCGACCGCAAGGATCGAGCCAACAGCCACCGAACGACGCAGCGGCCACTGACGCAAGGCACTCACGGGGCCTTACGGCCGACCGCCCACGGGAATGATCCGCAGCAGATGATTCCAGCGGCATTCGATGCACGCCTCGACGACGTAGGCGCTGAGTTCATCACTGCGGTTGTTGAGTTGGCGCATCTCCTTGGCGGTCGACACGCAACGTCCCTGCGCCGACAGGCGCGGACCGAACACGTAGGTGACGAGCTTGAGGTCGGCTTCCTCACAGATCGGACAACGCATCGCAGTCTGCGTGCCCACGTTGCGGGCGGCGCGAATCAACTCCGGATGCGCATCACACACCTGGTCGAGCGGAACCCGACCCTTCTTCACCTGCGCAATGAGCATGCGGCGCGCCAACCGATGGTCGATGAGACCACGCGAACCATCGGTCCCGCGAAGTGCGCCGACGGTGAACGCCATGGCCTCGGACACTACCCGCTCGACCTGGTCATGCATGGCGTGATCCCTGTGATCATCGGCCACGTCGGGCACACTGGTTGTGTGGTCGCCAACATCAACTTCGGACCCGGTGCGCCAGACGACGACGAGTTGCGTCTCTGCGGCGATGTCAGCGACGGTCGACGTGCCGTTGAACTCGGCATCTCACCCTGGTACAACTCGATCAGTTTCGCCCGGGCTGGCGCGAAGGCGATCGCCGTCGACACCGACGGCGAACGTATCGCCGAGACCCGCAAGCGCGCAGCGTCAGCCGAGGTCCCCGTCCAGTGCCTCGAGACCGACCTTGCCGACCTCGGCGAGATCGCATCCACCTCCTGTGAGGTCGTCATTGCGGCGCACACACTCGGTGATGTCGACGACCTCGGCCGGCTGCTCCGACAGGTCCACCGCATCCTCAAGCCGAGCATGCCGTTCGTGCTGTCGATGCCGCACCCGTTCGCCGGTGTCGACGCCGGCCACCACTACGGCGCCGACCAACGAACGATCGGATCATGGTTCACCGCACTGAACCGATCGAACTTCCGCGTCGATCAGGTCATCGAATTCGGTGCGTCGCCGACCCAGCCGTCACCGACGACACTCGTGCTGCGCGCCCGCAAAGAAGGCTCCTGACAGAAATCAGTTGTTGGCCCGTTCGGCGACGATGATGCCGGCTGGGCGGGGTCGACCGAACAGGTAGCCCTGGCCCTTGTCGCAGCCGAGTTCGCGCAGCCGACTCAGCTGCAGCGGAGTCTCGACACCTTCGGCGACCACACTCAATCCGAGCGAGTGTCCGAGTCGGACGACGGCTTCCACGATCGAGGTGTCGTCGGCCTGAAGACCGAGCCCGGTCACGAACGACCGGTCGACCTTGATGGCCTCGACCGGGAACCGCTTGAGGTAGGTGAGCGACGAGTATCCGGTGCCGAAGTCATCAACCGAGAGGTGCAGCCCGAGCCCACGAAGGTCACGCAGCGCCTTTCCAGCAGCATTGGTGTCGGCCATCAGGGCCGTCTCGGTGATCTCCAGCCAGAGCGAATCGGCATCGATGCCGGTCTCGCCGAGTGCGTCGTGCACCAAATCGAGGAAGCTCCCGTCGACCAACTGCTGCGTCGCCACGTTGATCGCCAACGAACAGTTGGCGAACCGCAGTCCAACGGCTCGCCAGTGGGCGAGCTGCGCCAACGAGTCACGCAGGATTCGGGCACCGAGTTCGACCATCAGCCCGGCCTCTTCAGCCATCGGGAGGAACTGACCCGGCACCAGCAGACCGCGTTCGGGGTGCAACCAACGCGCCAGCGCCTCGAAACCGACGACCTGGCCTCCGTCGAGATCGACGATCGGCTGGAAATACGGCACGACCTCACCCCGCTCCAGCCCGCGTCGGAGCTCGCCCGACATCTGCAGCGCAGCAATCGATGCCCGCCGCGTCTCCTCCGTGAACGCTGCGACTCGATCGCGTCCTCCCGCCTTGGCCCGGTACATCGCCGCGTCGGCATCACGCAGCAGGTCGTCGGCGGTCAGCCCAGGCTCGCTGTTCACTGCGAAGCCGATACTGGCGGTCGTCACCAACTCGTGTCCGTTGATCACCACCGGTCGCTGCACCTCGCGGCGCAGTCTCTCGGCGACCACAGCGGGGTCGACGCCACCGTCGACGAACACGACGAACTCGTCGCCGCCGAAGCGAGCGAGACGATCCATGTCGCGCATCACATGACGCAACCGGCGCGCCACCTCGCGCAACAGTTCGTCGCCGACCGCATGGCCGAGACTGTCGTTGACCACCTTGAAGTTGTCGAGGTCGATGAAGAGCACCGAAATCTGGCCTGGCATCGCTCCGGCCAACAGCGCATCGAGCCGCTCCACGAGCGCAGCTCGGTTCGGAAGCTCGGTCAGGTCGTCGTGCGTCGCTGCGTGCGTGAGTTGCTCAGCAGCGAGTCGTTGGTCGGTGACGTCTTCGATGTGGGTGATCGCCAGCGCCACACCTTCATCCTCGGTGACCGACACACGCGTGCGGGCCCACACGAACTCACCGTCGCTGCGCAGATATCGCTGCTCCAGTAAGTACGTGTCGGCGATGCCGAGTTCCAACCGGGCACGTTGCGGCGCAGCAGCACGGAGATCGTCCGGATGCGTGATCTCACGGATTCCCATCCCGATCAGCGAGTCGAGTGGCCGGTCGAGCATGTCGGCCAACGACTGGTTGGCGTCGATGATCCTGCTGTCATCGAGCCGGACCAGTGCCATGCCGGTCGGCGCGGAATGGAACGCCTGTTGGAAACGCCGGCGGGCCTGCTCCAACGCCACGGTGCTGCGCGCCCGATCGGTGACATCGCGCAGCAGCACCACGAGCCCGTCGGCCGAGCGACCGTCGTCGACTGACGGGCGGTGCAGTGACGCCTCGACGTGATGCGCTTCACCAAACGCATCGACGAGTTCGAACAGCAGGTGATTGCCGATCGGACCGGTCACGTCGAGGGGATCGGACAACGGGTCGTCGAAATGCCAACGTTCGGTGACGACGTCACGGTCGGAATCCCCGATCATCTCGAGGAACGTCCGACCGACCAACTCCTCGACGGTCCGCCCGGTGAGCAGCGCGGCGCGGCGGTTGGCGGACTCGATGACGCCTCGGTCGTCGAGTCCCATGACCGCATCGGGAAGATCGTCGAGCAGTCGACGCATTGCGCCCTGCGTCCGCTCCAGCTCATCGATCGTGCGACGGGACCGGCGCCTGATCCGGCGCGACTCGACTGCGGTGGCAGTCACCGCGACGACCGCGAGTACGCCCGTTCCGGTGACGGCTGCGATGGTGCCCGAGCGCGGATCGGTTCCTGCCCTCAGCAGTGCCAGAACCACCAGGGTCACCGACACTGCGACGATCGGGACGATCGCCCACGATCCTCGAAACGTCCGGTCCGCCTTCAACTCCACCGCCCAACGGTACGACGGTGGACCCAGGTCAGCTGGTGATGGTGCGCTGCGCCCACCACTCGTCGAGACGCGTCCGGATCGCACCGTCGCCAAGCAGGCCTTCGTCGAGACGGACCTCCATCAAGAAGCGCATTGCCTCGCCGACCTCCCGACCCGGCGCGAGCCCGAGCTGTTCCATCACCGCCGTGCCGTCGAGTTCAGGGCGCAGGGCAGCGAGTTCTTCGGCGGCCTCCAGTTCGTCGATGCGCTCTTCGAGTTCGTCCATCCGCTTCGACAGACGAGCCGCCTTCTTCTCGTTGCGCGTCGTGCAGTCGCAACGCGTGAGGACATTGAGTTCGCGCAGCAGTGGACCGGCGTCGCGTACGTACCGCCGCACTGCGGAATCGGTCCAACCCATCGAATAGGTGTGGAATCGAAGGTGGAGCGCAACCAGTTCGGTCACCGCATCGACGTCATCATTGGAGTAGCGCAGTGCATTCATCCGTTTGCGGGTCATCCGCGCGCCGACCGCATCATGATGATGGAACGTGGTGCCCTTGCCTTCCAGGTAGCCGCGGGTACGAGGCTTGCCGACATCGTGGAACAACGCCGCCAGCCGCGTGCGACGGAAGTCGAACGACGGCTCGTCACCGGCGACGATCCCTGGATGCTCGTGCGGTGGACGGACGTTCTCGACCACAGCGATCGAATGCGTCAGGACGTCCTTGTGGCGATGGATCGGGTCATGTTCGAGGCGCATGGCCGGCAATTCGGGCAGGAACTGGTCGGCGAGCCCTGTGTCGACGAGGAACCACAGTCCGCCGGCCGGGTGGTCGACCGTCATCAACTTGTCGAGTTCGTCTCGGATCCGTTCGGCCGACACGATCTCGAGGCGCGAGGCCATGTCTCGAACCGCCTGCACGAGATCATCGGTCGGCGCGAGTTGATATCCGGCGATGAACCGAGCGGCCCGCAGCATGCGCAGCGGGTCGTCGCTGAAGCTCACGTCCGGCCCGAGCGGGGTCCGCAGCGTTCGCGTCCCGAGATCGGCTACGCCTCCGAACGGATCAATCAATGCCGGGAGATCACCGTCAGCGGTCAACTCCAACGCCATTGCGTTGACGGTGAAGTCACGCCGAGAGAGGTCCGCCTCGATGTCGTCGGCGAACACCACGTGTGGCTTGCGAGAGTCGTCGGTGTATGCCTCGGCTCGAAACGTGGTGATCTCATAGATCCGCTCCCGGCCCGTTGCAGGATCGATGTGCTGGGCGCCGATCGTTCCGAACTTCTCCCCCTGATTCCAGATCGCGTGGGCCCACCCCTCGAGGCACTGCTTGATCTGCGGTGGCCTGGCATCAGTGGTGAGATCCAGATCGAAATCGACTCGATCGCCGGCCACGAAGAGATCACGCACGGTCCCACCGACCAGGTAGAGGCGGTGACCGGCGGCCAGGAACCTCTCCGCGAGGGGTTCCAACTCGCGCAACACCGGCGTCAATCGTTCGGGGACCACACCGTCAGGCTACGACGGACGTGGACTCGTCCGGCGCCGTGCGGTCGCCGCGTTCATTCGTGCGAGTACCTTCAGTGCCGTGAACACGACGGCGGCTGAGCATCCCGTCCGGGCCCGTCTCGGTCGATGGCCCGACGACGCCGATGTCGCGCATCTCGTGCTGCTCGACCATCACATGGTTCCCGACCGGCACCACGTCGAGTCGTGGGTTGCCGACGCACGGGCGCAGGGCGCCGCAGCGCTGCGTACCGGTGCTCTGTTCCCACCCTCGTCTCCGGCGTTCCTCGCTGCAGGCTTCGAGGTCATCGACACACTCAGCCTTCTCGAACTCGATCTCGGCGAACCTGCGCCGGCCCCCGGCTGCACGCAGCCGGCCGCACGGCTTCGTCGGCTTCGTTCGTCGCAACTCGACGCCGCCGCACTCGTCGACCGACGCTCGTTCCCCGCCCCATGGGCGAACAACGCCGCCGCTCTGCACGACATCGTCACTGCAACGCCGAGATACCGCGCCCGTTGCGTCCACCACGATGGGCAGATGGTGGCGTTCTCGATCAGCGGGCGAGCATCGACGTGGGGATATCTCCAACGGGTTGCGGTCGATCCCTCCCTACGACGGTGCGGGCTTGCCCGCCTGCTCGTCGGCGATGCGCTCGACTGGATGCGACGGCGCAACGTCGAACGGGTCCTCGTCAACACCGCGACCGACAACATCGGCGCCCTCACGCTCTATCGATCACTCGGATTCGTGGAGCGACCGGAGCGCCTGACGATCCTCGAACGATCGCTGCGATGACGCTGATCTCGGCATCGTCGCGTCGTGGCCTCGCAGCAGCATCTGTTGCGCTGGCAGCGCTCACGCTGTCCAGCAACGTCGGCGCCTCGATTCAACGAACCACTCAGGTCACTGCGACAACTCCACACCTCGAGCTCATCGGCCAGAACTTTGCGTTCGGACCCGACGGGGTGATCCAACTCCGATATCGGCTGGTCGGCATCGTGGACGATGCACTCGACTTCGCCTCCCCGCCAGAACCACCGGCGCCGGTCGAGGCGCCAGTCGAGGTGCCCGCCGAGGTGCCAGTCGAGGTGCCGGTCGACATCGGCGTGCCCGCATTGCCTGAGGCCCCCGAGCCGATACCGCTCACGATCGAAGTGGCGAACTATCCACCGCTCACGAGCAGCACCGATGTCGACAAGTTCGTCGGCAGCGATGTCGACTCCGACGCATTCGCCGACGCCATCGACGGTGTCGCCATCACTGACCTTCGCGACCGTGCAACGGTCGATGAAACCGGATCCATCGAGTTCACACTAGAAATCCAGACCGACGTCGTCGACAGCATCGAACAGCGGCTCAAGTTCGAGCAGCCAGGCTTCTATCCGCTGCGCGTGCAGCTCCTGACCGGTGATCCACTCGACGGCAACATCATCGCCACCGCCGGCACCATCGTGCAGCGACTTGCGGGCCCGACCGATGTGCAGTCGCCTCCCGTCGATCTGTCCGTCGTCGCGGTGACCCCTGCGCCGTCACCCAACGCCACCACGGCCGAGCGCACAGCCGCCAAAGCCGCCTTCGACGACGCCGTCGACCTCGCAGCGGCAATCGACGCACCCGTCACGCTCGAGGTCCCGCCAACGATCGTCGAAGAAGAGGCGGCGACACCACAGGGGGCCGAGCGCCTCGCCGGCGTGCTCGAAGGTGACGAACTCGTTGCACTCCCGGTCGTACCGCTCGACGTCTCCTCAGCCGTGGCCGCTGGACGTGCTGACGCCTATACCCGACTTGTCAATGCCGGTGAAGAGCTCCTCACCGCGGCCGTTCCCACCGCTACGGTCGGACGCACCGTGTGGATGACGACCGACGCGCTGAGCGCCGGTGGTGCCCAGCAGTTGCGGGATCTCGGCGTCCGTTTCGTGGTCATGCCGGCCGACTTGTACCGCGACACGGTGAGCTCGCAGCTCCCCGACACCGACCTGTTCATCGACGCCGAACTCCCCGACGGTGGAACACTGCCGATGCTGATCGTCGACCCTCGCACCGTGCAGCTGACGCCAGCGGCCGCAGACGACATCCTGGCCACCTCGACGGCCACCGAATGGTCGGTGCAGACCGCAGCGACGATCCTCATCGACCGCGCCGAGGCCGACACCGACCGCAGCGGACCACCCGCTCAACGCAGCATCATCCTCACCACACCCGACCTCACCACACCCGACGCACGTCTCCTGGCCGAACTCGAACGCCTCGTTGCGACCACGCCGTCGTTGCGATTCACCGCTGCGTCGTCGCTCATCGGGCTGACCGACACCCAACTCGAAGACGGCACGCCGTTGACCGTGACACTGCCCGAAGTCGCCGGCCCATCACTCACCCAACGTGTGGCATTGATCGACGCAACTTCAACCCGAATGACAGGTGTCGCGTCGATGCTGGCACCTGACGACCCCCGGCCGATCGAGTGGGCAAACGAACTCGATGCACTGATCTCGACGGCATACAGCGACGCCGACGTGGAAGCGGCAACGACCGCTCTTGTCGCTCAGGCCGACGCACTCGAGAACGCTGTCGAACTCCCCGAGCCGTTCACGTTCACCCTGACCGGCCGGAACGGCACGATCGAGGTCCAATTGGGCAACACCAGCGACGAGCCATTGAATGTGATGATGCGGCTCGAATCGTCGAAGGTCGAGTTCCCCGACGGCGACCGGGAGGTGACCCTGCGACCCAATGACGAAACCACGATCTTCATTCCCGTCGAAGCCCGCTCGAACGGTACGTCGTCGATCACCCTCACGGTCACCACACCGGCGGGCGTCACGATCGACGAGCCGGTCACGCTGACCTCTCGGGTCACGGGCTTCACCGGGCTTGGCCAACTGCTCACCGGGGGGTTCATCCTCGTGCTGCTCACCTGGTGGTTCTCCCACTGGCGTTCCAAGCGACGACCCGTCGTCGATGACGATGGACGCGACCGCCATCCCACGGCACGCGCAGTAGAGTCTGACGCCCCATGAGCTCCCAGCACTCCACCGACGTGGTCATCGTCACCGACAGCTCGTGTGACCTGCCCACATCGATCGCCGACGACCTCGGCATCGTCATCGTTCCATTGACGATCCGTTTCGGCGATGAGGAATTCGTCGACCGCGAAGAACTCTCCACCGCCGAATTCTGGTCACGGTGTGTCAACTCCCCGACACTTCCCGAAACCGCTGCGCCGGCCCCCGGCCAGTACGAACAGGCCTACCGAAACGCTGCGGCAGACGGTGCCCGCGCGGTACTTGTCGTTTCGTTGTCGTCGGCCCTGTCGGCCACGATGCAGTCGGCCCAACTCGCCGCTCGGACGATTGCTGCCGACGAAGCGATCGACCTCGACGTGCGCGTGGTCGACAGCCGGACGATCTCGATGGGCCTCGGCACCATCGTCATCGCCTGTGCGCGCGCCGCCCACAGTGGCGACAGTCTCGACGAGATCGAGCGTCTCGCTCACGACCTGGTCGAACGTACCCGCGTGTTCGGCGCCCTCGACACGCTCGACAACCTCAAGAAGGGTGGCCGCATCGGCAACGCCAAGGCGATGCTGGCAACAGCATTGTCCATCAAGCCGATCATCGAAGTCACCGGCGGAGTCGTCGAACAGAGTGGCAAGCAGCGGACCCGGTCGAAGGCGTTGTCGTATCTGGTCGACACGGTCACGAGCTACGACGGCAACATCGAGAACCTCGCCGTGATGCACGCCGACTGCAGCGACGTCGACCTGTTCGTCGAGTTGCTCGCGCAGCGGTACCCCGGTGACATCGTCGTCGGCGAGATCGGCCCGGTCATCGGCACCCACGGCGGCCGGGGAACGATCGGTGTCGCGTTCCAGGTCACCTCCGCCTGACTCTCCGGGTGAGTCGGCCGGGTGAGTCGGCCGGGTGAGTCGGCCGGCCCGAGCTTTCGGATTGACCCCACCGCAGACGCCGCCACCGCTAGCGTTCGCTTTCGTCATGTCCGCCGCGGCTCCGCCACCCACATCGACGGTGATCGCGCACCGATACGAACTCCAACGCATGCTCGCGCAGGGTGGCATGGCCGAAGTGTGGCTGGCCGTCGACCTCACACTCGACCGAAAGGTCGCCGTGAAATGGCTGAAGCCCTCGTTGGCCACCGACCCGGTGGTGGCCGAACGATTCCGCCGTGAAGCGATCGCTGCGGCAAGCCTCAACCATCCCAACATCGTTGCCGTACACGACGTGTTCGAGCAGGACGGCCGCCAGGCAGTCGTCATGCAACTGGTCGAGGGCAAGAGCCTGCGCCAAGTCCTCGACACCCAGAAGCGGCTGAGTCCGGAACTCACCTGTCACATCGGCACCTGCGTGGCCGCAGCGCTCGATCACGCTCATGCGGCCGGCTTCGTCCACCGCGACGTCAAGCCCGGCAACATCATGATGACCTCCGACGGGCGCGTCCTTCTGACCGATTTCGGAATCGCGAAGGGCCTGCAGTCGGTCGAAGACGACCTCACCAGCGACAACATCATGATGGGCACCGCCAAGTACCTGTCACCCGAGCAGGTGCGCGGCAAGAAGCTCGACGGCCGTGCCGACCTCTACTCACTCGGACTCGTGCTGTACGAATGCCTGGCCGGCCGTGTGCCGTTCCTCGGTGAGACCGACGCCGACACGGCACTCGCCCGGCTACAGCGCGACCCCACCGACCTCACACGTCTGCGCGCCACGCTGCCCACCAAGCTCGTCGTCGTGATTCACCAGTTGCTCGCCCGGAACCCGGCACAGCGCCCGGCATCGGGGGCCGAACTGGTCAACACGCTACGCGACGCCGCCAAGGAAGGCCCACCGGCGGTCGATCCGACCCCCTATGAGCGATCGCCCGTCGCTCCATTCGGTGGGCGCCGTCTGCGGCGAGCGCCCTCGGACGTGGCGGGTCGAGCGTCCGATCGCGCTCGGGCAACGAGTCCACCCCCGACCGGCGCATCTGCGGTCGGCGCGATCCCCGGCGAGGTCGGCCAGACGCGCACCGCACCCATCACGACCACCGCCACCCCATTCGGTGCCCTTCCCGCCCACGACGAACTCACCCCACCGGGCGGTGCCGACCTTCGCGGCAAGCCGGCGCGTGGACTCACCCAAGAATGGAAGCCGGCCTTCACCGTGGTCGCTGTGCTGCTCGTCGCCGCCATCGGCGTGGGCGCACTGCTGTGGGCCAACTTGGAGTTCGGTGGCGGAGAGTCGATCGCCTCGACGCCAGTGGTCCCTGCCGGCACCGTGACCGCACCCGCCGACAGTGCCCCGCCTGTGGTCGTCGGCACCACCATTGCCACCATCACTGCCTACGACCCCGATGGTGACGACATCGAAAACAACGACGATGCGGTGCTCGCCACTGCTGACGACAACCCGGCCACCTCGTGGGGGACGGTGTGCTACTCCTCGAAGTACCTCGGCGGCAAACAAGGTGTGGGCCTCGTCGTGACCTTCGATGCACCAATGCAGAAGGCTCTCCAGGTGGATCTCCAGTCGGCGCCCTATCAGGTGACGTTCTTCGCGTCCGACACCGAGGCCATTCCGGCGAACATCGGCGACTGGGGCGCCGAACTCGGCGCTACGCAGTTC
>DASQFE010000597.1:0-10566 GCA_035633295.1 Ilumatobacteraceae bacterium
CGATCGCGACCGGCGACCCGAGGGTGCGGCCGTGACGGACGCCGCCGATGAGTGTCAGTTCATCGGCCTCGAAACGCTGACGTGGACCGCGGCCGTAGCCGAGTCGCCGGCGGGCCATCTCGGCCTGGATCTGTTCCACCGTGATCTCGAGACCGGCCGGCAGCCCCTCCATGATGACCACGAGGGCCTGGCCATGGGACTCGCCCGCCGTGAGATACCGCAACATCCCAGCGAGGCTACCGGTCCGCGAGCGCCGCCTCGGCGGCGGTTCGCATGACCTTCGTGTCCGGCCGGACGCCGGTCCATTGCTCTTGTTGCAGGGCCGCCTGGTGGATCAACATGCCGAGCCCGTCGACCGTACGGGCGCCGAGTGCTTCAGCGGCCGCCAGCCAGGCTGTGCGAATCGGGTGGTACACGAGATCGACAACCACCTGCTCCGCTCGGAGCAGGGCCGGGTCGCAGGGCAGATCCTCGCTCGTGCCCATCCCAACGCTGGTCGAGTTGACCACGATGTCGGCACGACCGATGTCGTCGACCGTCCCGACCGAGGCGGCTGAGGCGAGCGTCGCCGCGGCCTCGGCGTGCACCCGGGTGCGATTCAGCACCATGATGTCGCTGCAGCCGGCACGTCCGAGCGCGTCGATCACCGAACGGGCGGCCCCACCGGCACCGATCACGGCGACTCGGGCATCGGCGACCTCGATCCCCACCTCAGCGAGCGATGCCACGAACCCTTCTCCGTCGGTACTCGATCCAACGAGCTGACCGTCGCGCCAGCTGACCGTGTTGACCGACTGCAGAGCACGAGCTGCCGGTTCGAGACGATCGACGGCGTCGGCCACATCGCGCTTGTGCGGCATCGTGACGGAGAGGCCGGCGATTCCCAACACCCGCATCGCGTCGAGTGCCGCCGCAGCTCGGCCATCGGCGACTTCGAATGCCACGTAGGTCCAGTCGATACCTGCAGCGTCGAAGGCCGCCTGATGAATGACCGGCGACAGACTGTGTTCGACCGGTGACCCGATGAGCGCCGCCAGTCGGCGCATGCTCATAGCAGACCGGCCTGGCGTGCCAACTCGACGTTGCGTTCGTGCTGCCAGAGTTCGGATGCGAAGACATGACCGCCGTCTTCGTCGGCGATGACGTAGTACAGGTAGGCACACTGGGTCGGATCGGCGAGTTCAGCGCACACTGGGTCGCCGGCGGGAGGGTTGACCACCGGGTTCAGGGCAGCCTGGATCGATGCTCGGCCGGGATTGGCGATCGGGGTCGGGGGGAGTCCGGAGCGGAGGTAGGTGTTGTAGGGGGTGTCGATCTGGCGGAGCTCGGAGAACGGCAACTCAGGATCGATGCCCGCCTGATCTCGTCCGTACAACACGCTGGCGTCGATCTGGAGCGGGATCGCGTTCTCCGGATCCATCGCGCTGAGCCCGAGCCGGTTGTAGATCACCCGTGCGATCTTTGCCCGATCCTCGGGCACCTTGGCCTCGCGTTCGATCATCGAGGCGACGATCAGCGCCTGGTACGGCGTGATGCCGAGTGCCGCAGAGCGATTGACGATGTCTTCCTGATCGCCGACGCGTTCCATGAGGGCGATCATGCGCTCGAGGATCTGGCCCTCTCCCTCGGCGTTCGACACCTGGTAGGTGTCGGGGAACAGCATCCCCTCGAGCGACGTCACATCAAGCGGTTGGAGCGACGAGCGGATCGTGCCGCTGTTGGCTGCGGCCAGGAACTCGTCGGCGCTCAGGCGATCGACGGATGTCTGCAGCCGATCGGCCATCTTCGACACCGTGAAACCTTCGGGAAAGGTGACCTTCGTGTAGGTCTGGCCCGGTGGAGTACGCAGACGCCCGAGCACGTTGCCCATGTGATCGTTCGGGCGGATCTCGTAGTACCCGGGGATCAGCTCGATCCCGCCCTCGCGCTCGACGTACCACTCGAACACCCCGGCATCCGAGACGAGACCGTCGTCGGCAAGTCGCTCGGCGACAGACGCCAGATCGTCATCGTCGTTCACCGTGAAACTCTGCACAGTGCCGGGAGCACCCTCGGGATTGATCTTGCCGAGATACCACCAGCCGACCGCTCCTGCGATGAGAATCGCCAGAACCACGAGCGCCATCGAGAGCCAGACAGCCCACTTGAGCGGGCGTGTCTGGCGGCGGAGCCGTTCGACCGAGCCGGTCTGATCGGTGGCATCCCAGGGATCGATCGACCAGTCGAGCGCAGGTCGACTGTCGGGATCGATCTGCGCTTCGGGAAGCAAGGGGTCGAGTCGCTTCACGAGACAGCTCCGGGCCGTGACGAGCCCCAGGTTGAGCGGCGGTGATCGAGCCACGCCTGCAACATGACCGCGGCAGCCACCTTGTCGACAACCTTGCGTCGCTGACGCGCGTCGAGGCCGGCCTCGCGCATCCCTCGTTCGGCGGTCACCGTGGTGAACCGCTCGTCGTACATCTCCACCGGCACCCCCACCACGCTAGCGAGCTGACGCGCTTCGGTCTCGGCAGATCGGGCCGCCGGCCCGGTGCTTCCATCGAGCGACAGGGGCAGCCCCACCACCACCACCTCAGCCTCTTCGTCGCGGACAAGTTTGGCAATGGCTGCGTGATCGTGGCGCCGCGACGACGAGCGATGCACGGTGGTCAGCGCCGAGGCCACGGTTGCCGACATGTCGCTGACCGCGATGCCGATGCGCTTGGAACCGAGATCGATGCCGAGTGCACGGACGCCGGGGACACCGCCGTGGTCGGTGCTCACGCTCCGGCGGCGACCGCGATCGCCTGCGCGGCGAATTCGAGCGCAGCCGGGATTCCACTGACATCCTTGCCGCCCGCGGTGGCGATGTCGCCCTTGCCGCCGCCACCACCACCGACGGCCTTGGCCGCCTCCTTGATCAAGTCGCTCGCCGGTCGCTCACTGCCCGGCTCGACGGCGGCCACCAGGCCGACGCCTCCACTCGTGGTTTCGCCGATGAGAACGACGAAGCGGATACCGGGCTGTTGGCGCACGGCGATCGCGAGTTCGCGTAGATCTCCAGCGGCGAGGCCGTCGACCTGGGTGACCACCACGCCGTCGTGGGCAATGGCAGCGAGCTCAGAGGCGCGGCCCACAGCGAGCTGACCGCGCAACACCTTGATCTCGTCGTTCAGCGACTTCACCTCGTCGAGCTTGCGTTGCACGCCGGCAAGCAGGTCGTCGGTGGGTGCACCCACCAGACGAGCGGCATCCGCCAGCAGCTGCTCGTCGCGCTGCAGCAACGCCACGCTCGCCTGGCCGGTGACTGCTTCGATGCGGCGCAGGTTCGAGCCGATCGACGATTCGCTGACGACCTTGATGATGCCGATGTCGCCGGTTGCGCGCACATGCGTGCCACCGCAGAGTTCGATCGACGAGCCCGCTTCGAGCACACGCACGATGTCGCCGTACTTGTCGCCGAAGAACGCAACGGCGCCGAGCGCCTCGGCTTCGTCCTTCGTCGTCTCGAAGTTGCGCGTCGGCGAGTTGGCGAGCGTCTCGGCGTTCACCAAGCGTTCGATCTCGAGGGTCTGTTCATCGGTCACGGCGTCGTAGTGGCTGAAGTCGAAACGGAGACGATCGGGGCCGACCATCGACCCAGCCTGCTTCACGTGCTCACCGAGTACGTGACGCAACGCATGGTGCAGAAGATGTGTAGCGGTGTGGTTGCGACGAATGGCGACCCGGCGATCGGCGTCGATCTCGGCAGTAGCCGTCTGGCCGGTCGTGATGATTCCGGATTCGAGCCGGGCCCGGTGACGACGAAGATTGGGCAGCGCGAACGTGGTGTCGAGCACAACAGCTCGGCCTGTTTCGGTCGTGATGGTGCCGGTGTCGCCGATCTGACCACCGGACTCGGCGTAGAACGGAGTGCGATCGAGGAAGATGTCGACGACGCCGGCAGCATCAGCGGATTCGACTGCGATCACGGCCAGAACTCGGCTCTCGACGACATCGCTCGAGTAGCCGACGAACTCGGTGACGCCGAACTGCTCGACGACGTCGCGATAGGCATCGAGGTCGACGCCCTCGCCGGCACCCTTCTGGGCGGCCTTGGCCCGATCACGCTGCGCCGCCATGTCAGCACTGAATGCATCGAGATCCACCGTGACGTTGCGCTCGCCGGCGATCTCCTGCGTCAGCTCCAGCGGGAACCCGTAGGTGTCGTGCAGGAGGAACGCCGTCGACCCGGACAACTCGGTCGGGTCGGACTCCAATTCGGCGTCGAGGATGCTGAGGCCGTGCTTGAGTGTCTGGCGGAACCGCTCTTCCTCCTTGGTCATGACGTTCACGACGAAGTCGCGGTTCTTGACGATGTCGGGATACGCCGTGCCCATCACGTCGATGGCCACCTCGACCAGACGCGGCATCACGAGCGATTCGGTGCCGAGTAGATACGCGTACCGCACGGCGCGCCGGATGATCCGTCGGAGAACGTACCCACGGGCTTCATTCGACGGAAAGACACCATCGTTGATCAACATCGCACCCGATCGAGCGTGCTCGGCGAGGACACGCATCGCAAAACTGTCGCGGTCGTCGTAGTCGCCGACCAGGTACGACTTGCCGGTGATCGAGCACGCCTCGTCGATCAGCGGTTGCATGAGATCGGTCTCCCACACCGAATCAACGCCCTGGATGAGGGCGAGGATGCGTTCCAGGCCGGCACCGGTGTCGATCGACGGCTTCGGCAACGGCGTCCGCGTCCCATCGGGGGCCTGGTCGAACTGCATGAACACGAGGTTCCAGAACTCCATGAATCGATCGCCGGCCGGGTCGCCGAGCGGCCCGCCGCCGGGGCCGAACGCCGGACCACGGTCGATGTGGATTTCGCTGCACGGTCCGCACGGGCCGGTGTCGCCCATCTGCCAGTAGTTGTCCTTGTCGCCGAGTCGCTGGATGCGGTCCATCGGCACGCCGACGATCTCGTGCCAGATCGCCTCGGCCTCGTCGTCGGACTCGTGGACCGTGATCCAGAGCCGGTCGCCGTCGAATCCCCAGCCTCCCGAGGCAGGATCGCCGGTGACCAGGTCCCAACTCCATGGGATCGCAGATTCCTTGAAGTAGTCGCCGAAGCTGAAGTTGCCGAGCATTTCGAAGAACACCAGGTGGCGCTTGGTGCGACCAACGTCGTCGAGGTCGTTGTGCTTGCCGCCGGCCCGGGCACACTTCTGCGAGCTGACCGCCCGCTGGTACGGCGGCTGCTCGTCGCCGACGAAGTACGACTTGAACGGCACCATGCCGGCCACGTTGAACAACACCGTCGGATCGTGCGGGATGAGGCTCGCCGACGGCACCCGCGTATGGTCCTTGGCCGCGAAGAAATCGCGGAAGGAGTCGCGGAGTTGGTCAGCGTTCATCGACGGGGTCATATCCCGGGCGAGCCTATCGACGCCGCTAGCTTGCTCCCGAGTGAATACCGACGCCCCACGCTCCATCGTTCCGTCACCACCCGACGACCTCCACGAGTGGGTGAGTTTCGAAGATCCCGACGAACAGCGAACCTGGGTGTTCGATGCCAGCTACCTGCGGTCGAACTACATGTGCATCTACGGCTGCGGCTGCAAGGGAATCCTCGACGAACCCGCCCCGGAGCTCCAGCAAGGGTGCTGCAGCCACGGCGCCCACTTCGTCGACGACGACGACATCGCCAACCTCACGCGCCATGCCGAGCGACTCACGCCCGAGCAGTGGCAATTCCACAAGAAGGGCCGTTCCAAGAAAGGGAAGGCCAAGAAGGGCTTTCTCGCCGACGGAGAACCCGAAGCCGACGGCTCACCCGTCACCACCACGCGGGTCGTCGACGATGCGTGCATCTTCCTCAACCGGGTCGGATTCGCCGGCGGGGTCGGGTGCGCACTGCACATCGCTGCACTGGAGGCAGCCGAACGCCCGATGGACTGGAAGCCATCGGTGTGCTGGCAGGTGCCACTGCGCCTCGAGCACTCGACCGACGAATCAGGTCATGTCACCTCACGCCTGCGCGAATGGAAGCGGCGTGACTGGGGCGACGGTGGAAACGAATTCGGATGGTGGTGCACCGAAGAACCCGATGCGTTCATCGGAGCCGAGCCGCTGTACGTGTCGGCAAAGGACGAGATCGTCGAACTGGTGGGCGAGCACATCTATCGCGCGATGGCGCAACAGCTGGAGCGACCCGACTGGGTGCCGCTCCCCCACCCTGTGATACGCCGCTGATCGAGTGCGGCGCTGATCGCTTGCGTGGGTGATCGCTTGCGTGGGTGATCAGTCGTCGAGATCGTCGTCGTCGTCGAAGGTGACGCCGTACTTCTCCGCAAGTGCGGCGTACTCATCATCGTCGCTGGTGCCGGCGCCTGTGGATGACGACGGCTCTGAACGGTCGCCGAATCCGAGATCGAACGCTCCGGGGCCGGATTGCTTCAGTTTTCTCGCCTCTTCGAAACGGCGATGACGACCCTTCTTCACGACAGGGCTCCCACAGACTAGAAGGTTGACACTCGGCCACAGGGTAGCGGTGAGGCACCGCAATCGGCTGGTCAATCCGAGACAGTTGTCAGACGGAGACGTCCCTGTCCGTCGAACGTGAGTCCGGCTTCGCCGGCCACCAGGCGCCTGATGCCGTCGCCGACCAGCACATTTCGCCACCCAGATGCGAGCCGGGCATCATCGTCGCCACGCAGGAACGACACGATGTCCGTGCGGGTGGCCAACAGTGCCGGATCGAGCCGTTCGTCTCGTGCGAGCTGTGCAACCCACGCCGACACGAGCGTGACTGCGGGGCGCATCGAACGGTCGAGATCGTCGGCCGACGGTGGTGGGCTCGGGGCGGGAACTCCCTTGGCGGCCTTGACCGCCTCGAGGATCTCCTCGGCGAGCCCACCGCGGGAGTGACGCTCGTCGACCCCGCGAGCCTGTGACAGCTCCTTGGTGGTACTCGGGGCCCGCTGAGCGATCCCGAGAATGGCGAGATCGGGCAGAACCTGACGGACCGGAATGTCGGTACGCATGGCCCTTCGTTCGCGCCACCCGGCAACGCTCTGGGCGACGGCTCGCGCGCTCGGGCGCAACGAGCGAGCATCCTTGAGTCGCAGCCAGGCATCATCGGGGGCCGACCCACTTGTCGGGCGCGTCCGCAGCTCCTCGCAGGCATCGTCAGCCCAGCCGAGACGATCGACGTCGGCAAGCTGCGCAACCAGCCGTTCGTGCACCTCGAGGAGGTACTCGACGTCGACCGCGGCGTATTGGCGCTGGCTGTCGGTGAGGGGCCGCCGGAGCCAGTCGGTCAGACGATCACCCTTCGCCGGCGTCACCCCGATCTCGCCCTGGAGCAGCGACACCAGCGACGGGGTGCCGTAGCCGAGGAAACCAGCCGCGAGTTGGGTGTCGAACATACGTGTCGGCACCGAGCCGACGGCATGGGTGAGCACATCGAGATCCTGCTGTGCGGCGTGGATCACACACAGCGACTCCGAAGCGAACAGCCGGCCGAACGACGCCACGTCAACGGCGAGCGGATCGATCAACGCCACCTGCTGGCCGTCGGCGCTTCGCCATGCGACCTGCACCAGAGCGAGCTTGGGGTAGTACGTCCGTTCGCGGTGGAACTCGGTGTCGAGTGCGTAGCGGGATTGGCCGAGCAGGGTGGTGACGACATCGTCGAAGTCGACCTGTTGATCGATCCAGCGGTAGTCGAGCCGCGGATCAGCCACCGGACACTGGACCTGACTCTCGGCCTGACTCGGGGCCCAAGACGGTGTCGAAGCCCTGGTCGACCCAGGCCAGCATCCCGCCGGCGACGTTGACCGCTTCGACACCCTGCTCGGAGAGAAACCGGCAGGCGTTGGCGCTGCGTCCGCCGGAGCGGCACACCACATACGTCGGCGAACCATCGAACGCTCCGAGGCGTTCCGGAACCGTACTCAGCGGCACCAGTTCGGCGTGGGCGATGTGGCCGCTCTCCCACTCCTGGGGTTCGCGAACATCGATGATCCGAGCGGTGGGCCCGATCGCTGCCAGATCGTGGACCGAGATCTCCTTGATTGTCACGGCCTCAAGAGTACCGATCGAGGTCGCCAGGAGTGTTGATGTTGCGCAGCGAAGTGGGCGCCAACGACACCTCGACGGTGCAGAGATCGCCGAGCACTCGATGGACCGCTCGTTCGCCCGCATCGAACGATGCTCGGACGCGGTCGACCGTTGCGCTGCGCCACAGTGCACAGGTCGGCTCGATCCGCTCCCCGTGGGCAACAACAACATCGGCGTCGGGTCGGCGTCGGGCAGCGTCGATGAGGGCGACGAGATCGGTCGACGACAGGTTCGCAAGATCGCAGGCCACGATCAGGAGATCGGTCGCTTGTGGGCCGAACAGTTCGAGTACGCCGAGGATGCCGCCGAGTGGACCCTCGCCCGGATACCGATCGGGAAGAACGGGCCGGTCGAGAGGCGCGAGTTCGTTCGGATCGCCGCCGAACAGCACGACCGATTCGCACCCTGCATCGGCCAGTGCGTTGGCGACCAGCGATGCCATCGGTGTGCCGTGGACCTCGATGAGGGCCTTCGTGCGACCCATGCGGCGGCTGGCCCCACCCGTGAGTACGACGCCGATCAACACCGGATCAGTCCGCAGGGATCCCCGTGTGCTCGGGTTGGGTGGGGTCGAGTTGCAGGAGGAACAACCGGCATCGCTCGGCTTCGTCGGTTTCGCCGATCACTGCGGCCATCTCGGCGAGACCCCGCATGCAGCGCAGGAACCCGCGATTGGTGGGCGCTGACCATCGCACGTACCCGCTCCCACGCCACCCGTTGGCGCGCAGCGCGTCGAGGCCCCGGTGATAGCCGACGCGGTAGGCGGCGTAGCGGTCGATCGTGTCGCGGCCGAGATCGCCGAGCGCCGCCCAACCATCGAGAAACCGCGGGTCTGACGCCACGACGTCAGCCACTGCCGATCGGCGCTCGTCTCCGGTCAACGCCAGAGCGGCAGCGAGCTCGGCGGCGACAACGGGGTCCGGCGCCGGCAAGACCGTTGTGGGGAGTCCGGAGGAGAGGTTGATCGGCTGGTCGCTCACCTGGGCGAGCGTACCGACGCCGTACAGTGCAGGCGTGATCGCCTTGACACTGGAACAGGCACAGACCATCGCCGTCGTGGCCACCACCGCACTCGTGGTCGGTGCCATCGCCTCGTTCTGGGTGATGAAGAGCCTGGTCCAGAAACTCCTCGTTGCCGGGCTGCTCGGTGTACTGGCGTTCGCAGTGTGGACCCAGCGAGGAGCGCTCCAGGACTGCGCCGACAAGGTGCAGGACAACTTCACACAGTCGGGCGTCGAGGTCGCCGTGGCAGATACCGAGTGCTCGTTCTTCGGCGTGTCGATCACGATCTCGGACCCACGTTCGGAGTGAACACCCTTGTCCGGCTCACCGGCGCCAAGACAGTTGCGAACACGGCGTTGCGATGGATCCCGTTGTTTCTGCCCACGTTGGAGCGGGCCTTCGGTGCCACGACCACGCAGCTGACCACCGTGCTCGGCGTCGGCGAACTCGCAGGGCTCTCGACGGTCGCCTCCGGCGCACGACTCGACGGTGGACGCGAACGAGTGGTCCTGGTGTCGTCACTCGGCCTGGTCGCCGCATCGTCGGTCATCGCGCTCGGCGGCACGGTGGCCAGCTTCGCCGTGTCGTTCTTCGTTCTCGTCTTGGGCGTGTCGAACTTCACCGTCGCCGGCCAGGTCTGGATCAGCCATCGTGTGCCGTACGGCCAGCGGGCGAGGTCGCTCGGGCTCTTCGAGACGTCGTGGGCGATTGCGCTCCTGATCGGCGCTCCCGTCGTCGCCCTGCTCATCAACGCATTCGGATGGCGCGGCCCCTTCGTTGCATTGGCCCTCGCCGCTCTGCTGGCTGCGTTCGTCGTGGCGGGCGCGCTGCCACGATGGGAGCCCCGCACCGAACCGACTCACCGAGTACCGACTCAGCGAGCGCCGACTCACCGAGCGCCGACTCGCCGAGCGCCGATCACGACCGCCGCCTGGCTGGTGATGATCGGTTCGGCAACGACGGCGATGGCCGGGCTGTCGGTGTTCGTCATCTCGGGGAGCTGGCTCGACGATGAATTCGGCGTGTCGACGAGCGGGATCGGAGTCATCGCCGTTGCGTTCGGCGCCGTCGAATTGGTCGCCAGCCTCACCAGTGCAGGCGTGGCCGACACGGTGGGCAAGCTCCGCAGCACGATTGCCGGCCTGGCGCTGCTCCTCGCTGGGCTCGGCGTGATGATGCTCGCTGACGGCCGGCTCTCCGTCGGCCTCGGTGGGCTCCTGCTGTTCCTACTCGGCTTCGAGTTCGCATTCGTGACGTCGCTCTCACTCGTGAGCGAGGCGATGCCCGATGCACGCGGCACCACGCTCGCGGTCTCCAACGCCGTGGCTACCGTCGCCCGCGCCGGCGGGGCAATCCTGAGCGGCTGGCTCTACGCGTCCCACGGGATCGCCGGAACGGCTGTGCTCTCGGCCATGTCGGGTGTCGTTGCCGTCCTAGCGCTCGTGATCAGCCGTCGGATCTGAGGAAGTCGACCAC
>DASQFE010000598.1:0-2635 GCA_035633295.1 Ilumatobacteraceae bacterium
GACCGAGCGACCAACTGATTTTTCCTTTCCGTGCTACCCAGAGGCGCAAACATGAGGCCTCGTCGAGGTGGTCCGAGCAGGGCGGCCCCGGTCGGGGGCGGTCGTCCGGGCGAGGTCGGGTCGGTCTGCCTCGCCAGATCGGGTGTCGTGTGTGGCCGGCTTCAGCTCGTCGTGGGCGAGGCGGAAAGGGGGCATGCACCTTTGCAGGTTCCCCTCAGCGGGGAACCTGGCACTCCAAATCACGCCGAGTCGACAACCTCTGGCCTGACGAGCACACCGATCCAAAGGTTGCGCAAAGCGCAACCTGCAAGGGCGTATGCCCTCCCCCCAACCCGGGCGCACGACCGACGGGACCCGACCTGCGACGACAAACGATCTGGCGAGGCGGACCGACCTCCGAGACACGATCTGACGGCGCCGCGCCCCCGCACGACGACCGAGCCTCACAAGCCGCCTTCCGCAGCCCTCCGCCGGACGGGCGCACCTCGCGGAACGGGCACCCCGCCAGCAGCAACGCAACGGCGCCCACCAACATCATGGCGGCGGCGCCCTCTGGCCGGATCTGCGCCGAGACGGGTCGCGGCCCGGTCGTGGGTTCGGTGGATCGGCAAAAGCACGCCGCACGAGGCGCGATCCTGTTGTCGCGATTCCCCGGCATCCCTGCCTTTACAGAGACATGTCCGATCGTTCTTCAGCACCGGTCTCCGAATCTCTCGCTCACGGCACCCGCCCATTGCTCGTGACGATCGCCGGAGCGGCCGAGATTCTGTCGCTCAGCAGATCGTCGATCTACCAACTGATCTGGAACGACCAGCTGACCCCCATCCGCATCGGTCGCTGCCTCCGGTTTCCGGTCGACCAGCTCGAGCAATTCGTTGCCGATCGCATCGCTGCAAGTCGCAGGACTGACGGCTGACGCCGCGGAAGTCGCTCCAGTTGATCCCGGCCGTAGGCGAGTGAAGCCCGGCCGGTCGCAAGGCCGTCGATAGGTTGACGTCGTGATCGAAGCACTGTCGCTGCGGTCGGACGTTCCGACGCCCGCACTCGTGGTCGTGCGACTCGGGGCGCGCACCGTCGACGACGCCCTGCTGCTCCGCTCCGTCGAGCAGTGTCACGAATGATGGGGCGTGTGGGGATTCTCCGTGCTCGAAGTACCTGAAGGCGACTACGACCAGTTGGCCCGGCTTCGTCCCATCGTCGTCGAGCGGCGCCAACTTCTCGTCGCCGACGCCGCCGAACTGATCGACGACGGGTTCCCGCTCCTTCCTACGCTCGATTCGCCGCACTGGACCGTCGTGCTCGCTGCCGCGACGCCGGCGTTGTTCGAGCGAGTCCGACGACACTTCCGTGGCCCCATCGAGAACCCGGCCTATCGGCCCCGGAGTGGTTGAGTACGATGGCGACCGTGCCGAACGTTCTGCATGACCTGTGGTACGACGCCACTTCGGTCGGCGCCGATCTCGTCGTCGAGACGAGTCTCAATCACAGCCCGCGTGGCGAGGATGCCTCATTCGACCCGCAGCCGGGCGATTGGGTGAGCGTCGGTGACGACGAGGAACCATCGCTACGAGGGCGAGTCACTCGCCGTGAAGGAAACCGGGTCTGGGTGCAACTCGATCTCGGCCTGGTGGGAACCGAGTCGACGAGTCGGGTTGCCGGCGAACGCTGACTGCGTCGTTGCGTTGCTCCGCCGGTTGCTCCGCACAGCCCTGAGCGAAGGGAGCGCTACCCGATCTACCAGGTGGTTCGCGCCATTGGCGCGGGAGCTCCCGGATTCCCCCCAGCTCCACCATCAGGTCTTCGGTCGTGCGCTCGCTTGCGCCGAAGTTCGAACCGCACGCCCCTGACCAGGGGTTTCGTCCGCTGAGATGCGTCGACGTTCGCAACCGTTGCTGGAGTGTTGCTCCGCCGGTTGCTCCGCCACGTGGTACGGTTGCTCCGCCGGTTGCTCCGCCAATCAACCCCGCGGAGTTCCTCAAGAGAGGAACGACGCCATGCCGAAACAACCACGAGGGAAGCGCTCGACCACCACCGACGGCGACGTCGAAGTGGTCGCGAAGAACTCCAACGGCGATGGATCGGTGTACTTCGAGCCGGCCCGACCCCGCGCCAACGGCGCGATGCGAGCGGGCTTCTGGCGAGCGAGCTATCGCTCTGCCGATGGCAAGCGTCGAACGGTGTCCGGCCCGACTCGAGTTCAGGCAGAGGCTCGACGCGAGGTGAAGCTCGCGGAGATCGCGGCCATGCCGGCCGTCGGGAGCCGATTCTCACGCGCCACGACGGTCGCGGAACTGACCGACTGGTGGCTCGACTCGGTTGCTCGACACCAAGTGAAGACCTCAACGCTCGACAGCTACCGCAAGTTCGCCAGCTATCTCGCCGACGACATCGGGACTCATGCCGTGGTTGATGTCGGCCCGGAGCTGCTGACGCAGTGTCAGTCGAAGCTGCTCGACAAGTACGCGCCCTACACCGTGCTCAACTGCCGGAAGGTCCGCCGGCAGGCATTCACCGAGGCTGTGAAGTTCCGGCTCATTCCCTCCAATCCGTTCGACCTGGTCAAGGCGCCGCGAGCGAAGCGGGTCAAGGCGGGTCGCGCCCTCTCCCCCGCTGACGCCAAGGCGCTGAGCACTGC
>DASQFE010000599.1:0-1633 GCA_035633295.1 Ilumatobacteraceae bacterium
TCAACATGTACATCGATCGCGACATCGACGCCCTCATGGAGCGCACGGCCGGTCGGCCGCTCGTCACCGGGATCATCCCGGCGCGCAATGCGCTCGTGTTCGCACTCGCCTTGCAGGTGTTGGCCTTCATCGTGCTCTGGGCCGGCGCGAACCTGCTCTCGGCCGTGCTCGCGTTCAGTGCCGCAGCGTTCTACGTCGGCGTCTATTCGCTCTGGCTCAAGCGCACCAGCCGCCAGAACATCGTGATCGGCGGGGCTGCGGGCGCCGTGCCCGTGTTGGTCGGCTGGGCCGCCGTACAGGACTCGCTGTCGTGGACGCCGGTGGTGCTCTTCGTCGCCATGTTCCTGTGGACGCCACCGCATTTCTGGGCACTCGCCGTGAAGTACGCCGACGACTACCGCGCCGCCGACGTACCGATGCTGCCCTCGGTGGCTCCCATCGAGGACGTCGTGCGCCAGATGATCTGGTACACGGTGGCGCTCGTCGTCACCACGCTCGTACTGATCCCGGTGGCCGACCTCGGCTGGATCTACGGCGTGACCGCAGCGGTCCTCGGAGCGATGTTCATCGGGGGCACCATCGCGCTGCGCCGTAACCCCACTCCCGCCGCCAGTATGCGGTTGTTCGGGTTCTCCATCACCTATGTGACCGTGTTGTTCGGTTCGATGATGCTCGACGTGTTCGTCGAACACGGCTGGTGATCGATCCGCGATCACGCAGTCTCACCCTGCGAGGATTTCGGGCGCATGGGTCGGTTGCAAGTAGTCTGTGGCGTCGTGTCGTGCCACGTTTCGAAGTCAGACAAGTGAGTACCCACCCCGTATGACCACCATCGAATCCAGTCCAGAAGTCGTCGTGGCAGCGTCGAACGCGTCCATCGACGCCGACAGCCGGCTCGACCATTTCATCGACGTCTTCACCTCCACCGACCACAAGGTGATCGGTCGGCACTACTTCTTCTCCGGACTCGTCGGGCTCCTTGCGATTGTCGTGGTCAACGTCCTTGTTGCGATCGAACGCCTCGACGGCGCGAACACCACGCTCGACGCGGAGGTCATCCCACAGTTGCTCGACGCGCAGCGAGTCGGTCTGGTCTTCGCCGTGCTGCTGCCGCTCGCGATGGCCATGAGCGTTGCGTTCGTCCCTCTGCAGGTGGGCGCGCGTTCGATCGTCTTCCCCCGCCTCGGCTTTGCCGGCTTCTGGATGTGGCTCGGTGGCGCCATCATCACGGTCGTTGCGCTCGTGAACAACGGTGGCACGCTCGGTGGCGACAGTGACATGGTCGACCTCTTCATCGTGGGCCTCGGTCTCATGGCCATCGGCTTGTTGGCGTCGGCCGGTTCGGTCGTCACGACCATTCTCACCACGCGTGCTCCCGGCATGACCATGCGGCGCATCTCGCCGTCGAGTTGGTCGGCACTCGTGTTCAACGTGGGCCTCGTCCTCGTTCTGCCGGTGTTCGTCGGCACGCTGACCTACCTCTTTCTCGACCACCGCAACCCCCGCACCGGCTTCGGCGGCAACGAGGGCATTCTCGATTGGGTCGGCTGGATCTTCACCCAGCCGGCCACGTTCCTGTTTGCGATTCCCGCCATCGGCATGCTGGTCGAGATCTTCCCGATCACCTTCGCCA
>DASQFE010000600.1:0-2433 GCA_035633295.1 Ilumatobacteraceae bacterium
CGCTTGCCGGTACCCCGGACAATCAGCCAGAGGAACCAGTAGATCAAAGTCGCCCGGATGACCAGTTCCATGTCAGCGCTCCCGCACGATCCGGATCACGGCAGCACCCTCGTGTGGAAATCGACGCGCACCACGTCGTCGCCGCCGCCGCTTACCTCGACCCATCCGTCGCGGCCGTAGTGCATGTTGGGCTGTAGGCGCGCGTCGAGGTCGATCACGAGCTTGGGTTCGCCGTCGATCCGAAAGGTCCACACTTCGGTGGTTCCGTCGGAAGACACTGCGTCGGGTGCTGGGTCGAGCCCGTTCTCGTCGAGCATCGAGAGGTAGCGACGAGGTATCTCGACATCGATCACCGCCGGAAGCGGCGTTCCGTCGGCGGTCTCCACGGCAACGATGAAGGGTGTCGGAAGCCCTGGCCGGGTCGTGCTCGCGTAGGTGATCGTCACGCTCAACGCCCCCGACGTCTTCGAGGCGGTGGCTGTCGTCAAGCCGGCACACCCGAACAACGCATACCCGACCACTCCGAAGGCGACGAACACGGCAAGCGCACGCAGCGCCCGTTCGAACCGCTGCCCGCGAACCGAGGGGTTCTGGGGGAGCGTGCTCTCCGGAGACGTGGGTCGGCTCACGTTCGCCACGACCGGGACATGGCCTGGTCGTGCCCGAAATCTCCTCGAGCCAAACCTACGGGGTGCGTGTGATGGCTCCGATCGCCTCGAAACGTGTGATTGAGCGAGGGTGCCGATGGGTACTCGAATCGCATGAACGTCCCGCGGTCCGCACTCGCCCGTTGTATTGGTGACGTCGACCAATTTGCACGCGAGTCCTGGGGATGCGCGCCGATCGTCGTGCGCGCCGCCGACTCGTTTGCCGACCTGCTCGACGTCGATGTCGTGGAGCGCCTCCTCACTGCGCCGGCTCGACGGCCGATGCTCCGCCTGGTGCGCGATGGGGTGCCGGTGTCCGTGAGTGACTACACCTCGTCGACGCGGCTCGGAGGAGTACTGGTCGACGACGTCGTGGATGTGCCCCGGACACTGCAGTTGATGGCCGACGGCGCCACCCTCGTTCTTCAGAGCCTGCAGCACTCCTGGCCGCCGATTGCCAGGTTCTGCAGCGAACTCCAGTCAGACACGGATCATGCTGTGCAGGCCAACTGTTACCTCAGCCCCGTGGGCTCCACGGCGCTCGCCCGGCACTGCGATGGCCACGAAGTCTTCGTCCTGCAGATCGAGGGCTCCAAGGCGTGGAGGGTCGACGAGCTGGGCGATGTCACGCTCGAGCCCGGTGACGTGCTGTACATACCACGGGGAACCTGGCATGAAGCATCTGCCCAGAACCAGTTCAGCCTCCATCTCACCATTGGCGTTCTGGCCGCGACCTATCGAGCAGCCCTTCGGCGAGCGCTCGACCGACTCCCTGGAGGCCAACTCGACCGGCCGCTCCCACTGCGCTTCGCGTCTGATCCCGATCAGCTCGACGTCACGAGAGCACAGATCGCTGCATCACTGCGTCACGTGTTCTACGAGGTTGATTCGCGCCGCGTCGCCGACGACGAGATGAGGCGGATCAGCGATCGCCGTCGGGTGTTTCCGCACGGCCATCTACGTGCGCTGCTGCACGACCGGCCAATCGACGACCACACCCGGATCCAGGCTGATCCGCAGCTCAGCGTGTCGAAGGTGGATGATCGCATAGTGCTTCAGGCGGGGGCCCGACGGTTGAGCGTGCCATTCGCAATCAGCGCTGCGGTCGATGCCGTCTCGGTGGGCACCGTGCTCGCCGTTCGAGACCTGCCGGAGCTGGACACGGCATCTCGGGCGGTGTTCGCACGGCGCCTGGTTCGAGAGTCGCTCGTCTTCGTGGTCGACCCGACTGAGTGACCGAGTTGGAAACCGAGTCAGTTCGACGAGTCGGCGTGCGTCACCAGGTCAGCGACGTTGGTGGTGGCGTGGTCGACGGCGATCGTGACACGATCCGTAGCGGCATCGGCGATGTCGCCGATGCCGGCTCCGACGGTGCCGACCACGGTGCCGGCGCGTCCGTCGGAAACTCGTCGACCCAAAGATCGCGCCTTGCGGCGTTGCTCGGTGCTGACGTTGTCGGCGATCAGGAACCCGAGAACGACGCCGGCGACGAATGTCCAGAACTTCATGCTTCTCCTCCTTCGTGCGAGTGTTGGCCGGGGCCATCGTGGGGCGAGAGCGCCCCGGCCACACTGCTGCTACCCGCCAAGCAGACGGATGAAACCTGAGCGTCCACTCATGTGGGTGTGCGGCGCCTGTTTCGTCTCCGCTGCGGTGGGGTACAGGACTCTCACGGCACCCGCCGTTCCCCCAACCTTTCAGGAGCACTCCATGAACGCAAACGACAAACAACACTCGATCGACGTCGACGTACCCGTGCGGGTCGCGTACGACCAATGGACCCAGT
>DASQFE010000601.1:0-3997 GCA_035633295.1 Ilumatobacteraceae bacterium
GCCATCGACTCGCTTCCCGACGACGAGCGCGAGGTGGTTCGCCTCCAGCATCTGGAGCAGCTCACCCAACCCGAAGTCGCCGAGCGCCTCGCGGTTCCGCTCGGTACCGTCAAGTCAAGATCGTTTCGCGCCCATCGCCACCTCGCCTCCCGACTCGGGCATCTGCGGGAGTGATGAGCGTGCGCGAACCATTCAGCCGTGAGCCTCGTACTCATCGACAAGGACCGTGACATGACCAACGACGACGATCAGGTCGCATACCTCGCCGGCGACGACGCTTCGGCGGTGGACGATGCAGCGCGGGCCGAACTCGATGCGCTCAAGGTGCTGCTCGCTGATGAAGCAGTGTGGTCAGAGGTCCCTCCCGAACTGGAAGAGTCTGTCGTGGCGGCGATCAGCATGCAGGCCGTGGGCTCGGCTGCGGATCCCGATGCAGGGCGTCGACCGGGCGTCGCTGCGGACACTCGCACGACCCGTCGCTGGTCGGGCAGTCACACGCTCACCCTCGCCGCGGCGGCAGCCGTCGTTGCCGTGGCCGTCGCCGGGATCGTCGTGACGTCTGGCAGCGATACGCGACAAGAGCTGAGCGGCGCGTTCGAGGGCAACGGCGGCAGCGTCACGCTGCAGAAGTTCGACTCGGGCTGGCGGATCGACCTCGACGCACCCGGGCTGCCCCGGCGCGACGGCGGGGAGTTCTACGAGGCCTGGCTGCGCAACAGCGCCGGGGTGCTCGTGTCGATCGGCACGTTCAACGAAGGGATCGACGTCGTGCTGTGGGCAGGGGTGCCACCAAGCGAGTTCGACATCATCACGGTCACCCGCGAGATCGCCGACGGAGACCCGGCGTCGTCGGGTGACCGAGCCCTCATCGGCACCATCGACGCCGACTGAACCGCACCGTTCGCGAACCACCGGGGGGCAGCCGCCGTACCTCCGATCGACGACATCGGGTCGTCTCACGACGAAAGCAGCACCATCATGAACATCCGCACCACCATCGCTCTGGCCACGTTCGCAGTGGCCTGCATCGCATCGACCTTCGCGCCGGGTACCGCCGTCGCCGGTGCTGCGCCCGCGAGCCCCGCCAGACCCACCCAGTTCAGCTTCGGGGCGACCAACCCGTCGACGTTCAGCTTCGGGGCGACCAACCCGTCGACGTTCGACGGGACCAGCAACACCGTCGCCTTCTGAGGACGACGGAACGAGCCCGTGCATCGCTGTCGAACCCACCGATGCATGGGCCCATTCAGCTGCCCTGGAAACGGGTGATCGTGTCGATGCCGACGCGGTCGCGTATGGCGGGGTCATCGATGCCGTAGCCGAGCCCGGGACCGAGTCACACGACGCCGAGCTGCCCGCGGCCTCGTTGCAGTGCACGGCGAGGGCACCATCGGCGGCCTATTCGCAGCGACACAACCCGACCGAGGCGACCCACCTCCGAGGAGGGACACTCTTCCGCCGTGAGTCTGCTGTATGCGGTTTGGGTCGCGGTGTTGCACCCTACGTGCCCCGATGGTCATGACTACCCGGAGCGCCATCGAGCGCCCTCCAAAGGCACCTGGTAGGAGGCCACACGAGGTCGGCAACGAGACTGGCGAGGTCCGACGTTTCGGTATCAGAACTCTTCTTCAACTCAGTCTCCGTGCGACTGCTTGCGAACCTGAGCACCAGGCGCATCCATGGCGGACCCGAACTTGTCGGTCAGTACTCCGAGCTCCATGCACACGACGAGTTTTCTGCCTTCCTCGTCCAACCTGCGCACGAGTTCGAAGTCGTGGTGAACCAACCGAAATCGTCCGTCGAGACTTCGCGCCTCGCTCAGCGGGATGGTCGCAGGTCGTGGGACCTCCACGCTCACGACGTTCGACTCGGGCTGGCGGATCGTGCTCGATGCGGACGGGCTCGTGCGCCGTGGCGGCGGCGAGTCCTACGAGGCATGGTTGCGTGATGCGGAGGTCGTGCTGGTTTCGATCGGCACGTTCAACGAGGGTGACCATGTGGTGTTGCGGGCCGGTGGCGCCGCAAGAGTTCTCGACGACAACGGTCACACGTGAAGCGGCTGATGGCGACTTGCGTTGTCGGGCGTCCGGGTGCTGATCGGCACCATCGATGTGGACTGGTCGGTAGACGCAGACCGGACTGCGAACCGCTTGCGTGCGACCGGCGTACACCACTCGACGACGTCGTGTCGTCCACGAAGCGGAACGCCGGAGCACCATGACCGATCTCTCGACCACTCTCATTGCCGATGTCGTCACCCCTGTGGAGCGCATGGGCGTCGGCGCCAAGCCATGCTCGCTTCCGACAAACGGACAGCTCGTAACGGCAGGCTCGCCTCGTCAGTCACGCCCAGGCCCAAGGACCGCACGGGGTCGTGCGAGAGCAATGCTGTATCACCGGTTGATCGTCGGCGTTCTCGTGTTGAACTTGGGCGTCGTTGTTCACGAGGCGTGGTCGGGTTCGTGGCGACTCGTCGACGGCAGTGCGCTCGAAGCGATGTCGACGCTGGCGCTCATCAACATCGCGGTCGCGGTGGCGTTCAGGAATCAGGGGTTCCTCAACGTGGTGTACGGACTGGCAGGACGGGCCCCGTCGACGTGGCCACTCCCGCTTTGTCGCTGTGTCTCGCAGGTACACCACATCGGCGGCTTGCACGTCGGCTGCGCGATCGCCGGATCAGCGTGGCTGATTGCGTTCACCGCTGCGGCCCTTGTGACCGAGGTTCGCCACCCGACCGGACTCGATGTCGTTGCATTGACCTGTTGTGTCGTTTTGAGCATCGTGCTCGTCACCATGACCGTGTGTGCCGCCCCGCCGGTTCGGATGCGAGCGCACAACGTGTTCGAGAACTCCCACCGCTGGGGCGGCTGGACAGCAGTCGCAGTGTTCTGGGTGCTGACCGTCGACCTCGCCGTCACCGAGCAGGGCACTGCGAGCCCGTTCGTGGCGCTGGTGTCGGACTGGCATGTCTGGGTGCTCGGCGCCGTGACGGCGAGTGTGGTCTGGCCGTGGCTGCGGCTCCGAAAAGTGCCGATCGTCGTCGAGCGCCCATCTGCTCATGCAGTGATCGTCCACCTGGACTACGGCGTGCGACCGAGCTTCGCGTCCGGTGTCGGTATCAGTCTCAGCCCGCTTCGCGAGTGGCATGCGTTCGCGACGGTCACCACCCCAGGGCAGAGCGGGTACCGCTTGTTGATCTCGCGGGCCGGCGACTGGACAGGTCGTTTCATCGACGACCCACCCACCCATGTGTGGGTTCGCGGCGTGCCCGTCGTGGCCCCGATGGCCACGGTCGCAACGATGTACCGGCGTGTCGTGTATCTCGTGACGGGAAGCGGCATCGGGCCATGTCTGGGACAGATCCTCGCCGACCGTGTGCCCTCACGACTTGTCTGGTCGACTCGAAACCCTCGCCGAACCTACGGTGATTCGCTCGTTGATGAGGTCATGGCAGTCCAACCCGACGCCGTCATCTGGGACACGACCGAGAGCGGTACGCCTGACCTCCACGAACTTGCGGTGCGCGCTTACGTCGAGTTCGACGCCGAAGCAGTGTTCATCGTCAGCAACAAGGCCACGACCTTTCAACTCGTTCGCCAATTGGAGCGCGATGGGATTCCTGCGTTCGGACCGATCTGGGACTCGTGACGGTCCGACTCTCGGATCACCCGAACCGCGTCGGCGTCGTCGATCGGCGTGTCGTCTCGCTTGCTGCATGATCCGGTGAACCGATCGGCGTGAGCGGTCGTACCACCGGACAACGACCCATCGCCACTCCGCATTCGAGCGGACCCAAACCCCAATGAAGGACAACACAGACATGACTCTTCGACCCCGTCGACGACACACCCTGATCATCGCGACCGCATCACTGCTCGCAACAACACAACTCGCAGGTACTCCTGTAGCCGCCGAACCCGTGGCGGTCACCATCGGCGGCTTCCGTGACGGCCTCTACGTGCCGATCAACGACCTCGACGTGACCGGCCCCGGTGAC
>DASQFE010000602.1:0-4786 GCA_035633295.1 Ilumatobacteraceae bacterium
CCAGAGTCACTGGTGGTCGTTCGCTGGATTCGTGCTCTGACCGGGTTGTGGCCCCTTGTGACCGTGTGGTGCTTGTGGGTGTTGGCGAAGCCGTTGCACACACGGAGGTCCTGATCACCGAGCGCGTGGTCCATCACGTCCTGATCGGTGAGGCTCGGCAGGTTGACCTTGTCAGCCTTCAGCCAGTCGGGCATGTCATTGCACTCGCTGAAGAACCGCTCGACCCGTGCATCCACTTCGACATTGCCTCCGGCGGGAGACCGACCATAGGCCGCCTCTAACGAGTCGAGAGCGCGCAGCGTGTTGGACCACTTCTGATACCAAGGCCGATGAGGATCGAGTTCCACCTCGACCTCGGGGGAACTCGCTACGACACCGACGAAGATCGAGGCGGTCACGAGAGCATCGCGTCGGGTCCCGCCGCAGCTTGGGCATGGCTGGTGCGTCGGTACGCCATCAAGCTTGGCTCCGCAATCCGGGCAGACCATCACGGTTCCGAAGGTAGTGGCGGGCGAAGCGTCCTGTCCCCAAACGCCGGGAGGGCATCGCCCGCGATGCCGACGAGCAATGATGGTCGCGTGGCTTCGTTCGAGGCAGTCGCCGACGAGTACGACGCTGCACGTCCCTCGTATCCGGATGCGGTGTTCGACGCGCTTGGGCCGCTCGCCGGGATCCGAGTTCTCGACGTCGGCGCCGGAACCGGGATCGCCACGAGAGCACTCATCGCCCGGCATGCGGACGTGGTCGCGATCGATCCCGGCCGTGAACTCCTTCGTCGAGCGACGACACACACCGCGGGTCTCGTCGCTGTCGTCGCCGATGGCGCTGCGCTTCCGGTGCGATCGAACGCAGTGGACCTCGTGTGCTTTGCTCAGGCCTGGCATTGGCTGGATCCGGCGACACGTGTCGCTGAAGTCGCTCGAGTGGTTCGCTCGGGCGGCAGGTATGCCGCGTGGTGGTCGCACGCTCGCGCCGATGGCCAGCGATGGTTCGACAACTACTGGGCTGCAATCGAGCGCTCCTGCCCGGGAACCCATCGCGGGCAGCGTGACACAGACTGGGGCGCCACGATGGCGGCTCATGAAATGTTCGTCGTTCACGAGCGTGTCACCGTCTCATGGATTCGCGAGATCCCGATCGACCTCTGGATGATCGACCAGGCCAGCCACAGCTACATCGCCGGCCTCCCGAATGGGGAGCGAAATCAGCTCATCGCCGACCTTCGACGCATCGTGCGATCCGAGTTCACCGACGGAACCATGGTTGTCCCGTACGAGACGTGGCTCTGGATCGCGACACGAATCTGACCATCACTTACTACCCCCAACCGCCGGGTGGGTATCCGAGTGCGACAGCCGAAACGCGATGATCGGGCGATGTCAGAGGTTGACCTTCCCAAGATCGGCGCACCGGCGACCCGGGCTCTCGCCACACTCGGCATCACTCGACTCGACCAGATCGCCGATAGGAGCGAGGCCGAACTCCTGGCCCTCCACGGCTGCGGCCCCAGAGCCCTACGTATCATCAACGAAGCACTGGCAGCCCGCGGTCAGTCGATGCGCCCCTAAACGCCGGAACTGAGCACTAGGCGAGTTCTGTCGGAAGGGTTCGCGAAAGCACGGCGAGCTGCGCCCGGAGGTCACCATTCGCCGGAAAGGCGAGGTGTCAACGCTCCGACTTGAAGCCCCAGTAGCGAACGTCGGTGATCCGCCACGCCGGATGCGGTCGGAGATCGATGACGAGGTCGATGCATGCGCCATCGTCGCTGCCCTCATCGCCCCGGCAGAAGATCACCGAGGCTTCCGATTCGGAAAAGCCGAGCTGCCCTCGTGCGAACCCGAGCGGTGCGAGCACCGGGTCGAGCACGTCTGCAACCTCGTCAAGCATCGGGTCACGAGGCACATGCACTCCTGCACTCCACGGCACCATGTGATCCTCGCACCCTGCCAGTGCAGAGGGCGACCGAGTTCAGACGCTCGCGACCAAGAGCGTCATCCAACGCCGGCCGGGATTTGTTACAGAAGGCGCACAGGAGGGTTCCCTCTTCGTCACGTGGGTGTCGGATGATTCAGGTGTTCACGCTGCCTCGGTGGGGCGCCACCTCCCCCGGCGCCTCACCAGCAGCGGACCACCCGGCCGATCGAAGCAGCTGAGACGGGCCGCATCGCGTCGCAGACCGCCGAGTCTGGGACGGGATTACGAGACGCGAGACTTGGGCCGAAGTCGCACCCCGGTGGCGGCGCATTGTCCGGGATTACGCGTGCCGCTATCGAGTGGCATCTCGGCTTCCATCGACACCCTCTGGGCGTCCATGTCAGAGCATTCGGTGCTTGTAACGGAGGGCCGCGTGTGCGATCACGGTGTGGATGATCTCGACGTCGGCGTCAGCGATTCAGTTGTTCTCAATGGCTGAGTTGATGAGATTCACGTAGTAGGTCTGTCCGTCTGGGCGCAGGTGAAATCCGTCGTTGAAGAAGCAGTCGCCCGGGCACGAGTCGTTGAGTCCGGCCCAGTCGAGCAGTGACGCGTTGGGATAGGCCGCGGCCGTGTCGTAGATCAGACTGTTGTTGTCTGTCGTCCAGTCGCGAGGTATGTCCACGGTGACGAGTAGCACCTGGGGAACGTCTTTGAGGGCTTCCATCATCTGCGTCATGTCGTCGTCGTCGATTGTTCCGTTCGTGCCCAGATGGACGACAACAATGTCACCGAGTCGGTCCTGTGCGTTCAGAATCTCGATCGTGTCGAGGCCATTGACGAAGTCCCGACTCTCGACAGCGTCGACGGTGAACCCGGACTCAGCCAGAGCGGGGGCTGCGCCGAGCATCACCGAGTCACCCAGGGCGAGCCGGGCAATTCGGACTCCGCCCGTCGACACGTCCGAGGAGGTCGGTTCACTCGACGGCGAAGAGGTTGGTTCGGGGATCACGGCCACGATGGAGTCGCCGGTGATGGTCGTCGCGGGTTGGTCGGTCAGCGCCGGCGTCGTGGGTGACGTCGGGCGGTCGGTGTTGGTCCACGCTAGGGCGCCGATTCCGGCGGCGAGGAGCAGCATGGCGCATGCTGCGACGGCAACGCGGCGATCGTGGCGCGGCCGGTGGTGATCGCTCGGTGGTCGGTTCGCGACATCGGTTTCAATGGCATCGTCGAGTGTGGAGCGGTAACTGAGGAGGCGGTCGGTCAGGTCGGTTGACATGTCAGGGTTCCAGAGCCTTTCGGAGCGCAACGAGGCCGCGATGGACGTGGTTGCGGACGGATGAGACGGGAAGATTGAGGGCATCCGCGGTCTGCTGGTAGGTCCAGTCGTAGACGTGGACGAGCACCACGCATGATCGTTGGTGTCGACTGAGTCGCCCGAGCGCCGATCCGAGTTCGGGATCGAGGGGTTCGGGACGCTGGGCGTGCTCAATCGGGAACGGCGGACGTCGCCGCCACCGCCGATGCCGACGATGAGCCGAGCGGCCAACGCGATAGAGGTAGCCGACCGGGTTGTCGAGACCGCGGACGCGGTCCCAGTGTTCCCACGCATAGGCAAGGGCATCTGCACAGACGTCGTTCCCGGCCTCGACGCCATACCCAGCCACGAGCACGCGACGCAGCCGTTCACCGGCATCGGCAGCGAACGCTGTGAACTCAGCGCTGTACGCGTCCGAGGCCGAATCGCTCACGGCACCATTGTCTGTCGCGACCACAACCAAGTAAGGCACGAACCCGCCGCATTCGTTTCACCTCACATCAAGAAATCCATACGCCACCAGACGCGCAGACGCCAAAGTACAAGCGCAGTAGCTATCGAATCAGTCCCCGGTGACGTGAATATCGGGTGCCCGGCTTGGGCCGAACTCAGTCACCATCGGAACCCAAGCAGCAGTGATTATGCGTTCCGATACCGAGCGGTCGATCGGCCGAGATCGACGCTTGCGCCAGCCGCACATACCGGGCAATCTGGCGCGGTGACCCGAGCGAGCATCCTGTTGTCGCTCGCTGTCGTGATCGTCGTCGGATGCGGTGGCACGACAGGCGATCGGAGCATCGCAACGAGCGAAACCCCGGCGGCAGTCAGCGGCAAATCGGATCCCTCGGTCCCGACCTCGGCCTTGCCCTCCGCGACGACACCGCAACCCACAACGTTGCCCTCTGCTCCATCATCGACGACCCCGGCCACCGCAGCGTCGTGCCCACCGGACCCACCGTTCAAGCCAGACGTGCTGCCAGACGGATTTTCTCCGGAGCTGCTCGCTGGCAGCGGCGGACAATTCACCATTGGCACCGATGGAGTTGTCGTACCCATCGAGCCGATCGACCAGGCCGTGCGTCACTACGCAGGACAAGCTGGGCGCTACATCGACGTCATCGGCTCCGATCTACCCGGCTACGCGCCCGTCCACGTCGAAACCCTGGAGGTGCTTGGGACGACCGGACAGCTCGGCGAGATCGAAGACGGCCTGAAGCTGGCGTTCGCGCTCCCTTGCGGGACGTACACCTTGTTGGCTTACGGCGTGTCTGCGGCCGACTTCAAGCTATTCATCGCCAGCCTCAAGTTCGACTGACAGCGACACATACCTGCCGATCTGCGCCCGAAGTGGCCAGTCGGAATACTGGCTCGGGCGGTGATTACCGGGCACTCGTCTTGGGCCGGACTGTGACGCGGGCCGATGCCGCTCGCCCGTGATTATCTGGACCATTATCGAGCGGTCTCCCGGTTACCCCGGCACTGGCGCGACCACTTGCGTCGAGCGCACATACCGGGCACTCTACTCGGGTGAACCGTCCGATTCTCAAGCAGTTC
>DASQFE010000603.1:0-50053 GCA_035633295.1 Ilumatobacteraceae bacterium
AACCATTCATCGACGACGTCGACGAGTCCGCTCCACGGTGCCTGGGGAACGATCGCGTCGAGCACGTCGTCGGTCATCAACGTGTTCAGCTGGTCCCATGCACCGTCTCGGGTCATCCGCTGCAGGCGCTCACCCAGCGCCTCCCACCCGTGCAGCTCGAGCGAGCATCGATACGCAGGCGTGCTGTAGAGGAACGCCAGTGTGGCCCGCAGGTGCTCACGGCTGGCAGCCACCTGCGTGGGCGTCCGCCCGGTGATGAACATGCTGCCTGTGATCAGCTTCGGGCGGGACCGACCGGCTTGCGCCGCCGCCGAGTCGAGCCGGGGCAGGCAGAACTCGCGCAGGTAGCGCGGGCTCGAATTCGTCGGGTGGGTGACGAAGCCGTCGGCAAGGGATCCTCCGAGTCGACAGATCCGGTCGTTGACACCCCCGAGCCAGATCGGCGGGGTCCCGAAGCCGTGATCGCCGGGGTTGAAGAACGGTTGCAGCCGGGTGAAGGAGTACTGCTCGCCCACATAGTGCAGCGGGTCGCCGGTGGCGAAGGAGTGCCAGATCGCGCGCACCGACTCGACGTACTCGCGCATCCGACCCACCGGCTCGGTCCAGGGCATCGAGTACCGGCCTTCGATGTTCTGGCGGATCTGCGAACCGAGACCGAGTTCGAACCGCCCCCCGCTGAGGGCCGCGAGGTCCCACGCCGTGTAGGCGACCAGCATCGGGCTGCGGACGAACGCCAGGATCATGCTGCTGGTGACCCGCAGTGTGGTGGTGGCCGAGAGAGCAAGCAGCGACACCATCAGACCGTCGTGCACGGTCTCGGGAACGTGGAGCGTGTCGTAGCCGAGTTCCTCGACACGTTGCGCGTACGCGCCGACGGCGGCGAGCGGGATGCGGTCGCTCATCCCCGCTACGGCCTCCACTGGGGCCGATGCTAGCTTCTGACGGTTCGTCAGAAACCAAGGAGCGCTCGTTGGCCGGATTCCTCGAAGGCAAAATCATCGCGATCACCGGCGGCGGTCGCGGGATCGGCCGCTGCATTGCTCTCGACGCCGCACGCGACGGAGCCAAGGTGGTCGTTGCCGACTACGGCGTGGCGATGGACGGCAGCGAGCCGTCGTCAGACGTTGCCGATGAGGTCGTCGCCGAGATCATCGCGGCCGGCGGCGAGGCGATCGCGGCCGCGTCGGATGTGGGCACCATGTCGGGTGGCGAAGCGATCGTCGCTGCGGCGATGGACACCTGGGGCCGGCTCGACGGCGCGGTCTGCGTGGCCGGGATCCTGCGCGAGCGGATGCTGTTCAACATGAGCGAAGAGGAGTTCGACGACGTCGTTCGCGTGCACCTCAAGGGCACGTTCACGGTCTACCGGGCTGCAGCCGCGGTGATGCGCAAGCAGGAGGGTGGGGGGTCGCTCATCGGGTTCACGTCAGGCGTCTGGGCGCTCGGTTCGGTGGCACAGGCCAACTACGCGGCTGCCAAGGGCGGCATCGTCTCGCTCACCTACTCCGCAGCCGTTGGGCTCGAGCGGTACGGAGTACGAGCCAACGTCATCGCTCCGGTGGCGCGAACGCGCATGAGCGCCAACGTGCCGATGACCCTCGCCGAGAACGGCGACCCCGAGGACGTCGCTCCGATGGCCGTGTACCTCTTGAGCGACCGATCCAGGCACATCACGGGCCAGGTCTATTCGGTGGTCGGCAACAAGATCGCCGTGTGGAGCCAGCCGAAGGAAGTCCGTGCGATGTACAACGACGACCGTTGGACGCCCGAGCTGATCGACGAGCGGCTGATGGCCACGGTGAAGTACGAGCACCTGCCGTTTCTCGACATGGTGGCCGAGATGAAGCGCGCGGCCGACGCCAAGCAGATGCCCAACGCATGATCGGGCCCCTCGCCGGGCTGACGGACGAGCAGTTCCGAAGGGTCGCTCGCGAGTGGTTGGCGGATCATGTGGTCGGCGCATTCGCCGAATTCCGCGGGCGCGGTGGCCCTGGCGACGAGGACATCGGTTTCGAGACGCGTGTGCAGTGGGAACAGGTGCTCGGTGACGCCGGCTGGATCGGGCTGGGCTGGCCGCACGATCATGGCGGGCACGGCGCGACGATCGAGCAACAGGTCATCTGGGCCGAGGAGTACACACGGTCCGAAGCGCCCGCACGCGTGAACCACATGGGCGAGAATCTGCTCGCGCCCACGCTCATCGCATACGGCACTGCTGCCCAGCGCGAACGGTTCCTGCCCGCGATTCGCAACGGCACGGAACGCTGGTGTCAGGGCTACAGCGAGCCGAATGCCGGCAGCGACCTGGCCAACGTGCAGACCCGGGCCCGCCTCGTCGGCGACGAGTGGGTCATCGACGGCCAGAAGGTGTGGACATCGCTCGCCCACGTGAGCCACTGGTGCTTCGTACTGGCGCGCAGCGAGGTCGGCTCGCAGCGCCACGCCGGCCTCACGTTCCTGCTCGTTCCGATGGACCAGCCCGGCATCGAGACGCGGCCGATCGTGCAGCTGACCGGCGGCGGCGAGTTCAACGAGACGTTCTTCACCGACGCCCGCACCGACCGCGACATGGTGGTGGGTGAACCCGGCGACGGATGGCGCGTGGCCATGGGGCTGCTGGGTTTCGAACGCGGCATCTCGACGCTCGCCCAGCAGATCGGGTTCGAGCGCGAACTGCGCCACGCGATCGAACTTGCCCGGGTGCACGGCCGCCTGAGCGATGGCGTGATACGGCAACGGCTGATGGCCGCGCACACCGGGCTGCAGCTCATGCGCTGGAACGCGGTGCGGTCGATGAGTTCAGGTGTGCCCGGTCCCGAAGCGAGCATCTCCAAGCTCTTTTGGAGTACATGGCACCGCGAGCTCGGCAACCTGACGATCGATCTCCTCGGCGCCGCCGGACTGGTCGGCGACGCCCGACACGGCGAACTGACGCTCGAGCAGAAGCTGTTCCTGTTCACCCGTTCCGACACGATCTACGGCGGCTCCAACGAGATTCAACGTAACGTGCTCGGCGAGCGTGTGCTCGGCCTGCCGCGCTGACCCGACTCCTGCTGACCCGACTCCTGCTTGCGAGGTAGCCCCATGAACTCACCGTCACCCACCCCGACCCCACCGGAGGGCCACGGCCTGCTCGCAGGAAAGGGTGTCCTCGTCACGGCTGCGGCCGGGAGCGGAATCGGCTCGGCGACTGCCCGGCGTTGCCTGGAGGAGGGCGCCCGCGTGGTGATCGCCGACAAGCACGAGCGTCGCCTCGCCGAAACCGCCGAGCAGCTCGGTGTGGAGGCGTTCACGTGCGACGTCACCGACGAGGCCAGCGTGCAGGCGATGATCTCCGGCGCCGCGGACGCGCTCGGTGGTATCGACGTGGTCGTCAACAACGCCGGGCTGGGAGGAACGGCCGAGGTCCACGAGATGACCGACGAGCAGTGGTCCGTGGTGCTCGATGTCACGCTCACCGGTACGTTCCGAGTCACTCGGGCCGCCCTCAACCACATGTACCCGCGGGCAGCCGGCGTGATCGTCAACAACGCCTCAGTGCTCGGATGGCGAGCGCAGGCGGGCCAGGCCCACTACGCCGCGGCCAAGGCCGGCGTGATGGCCCTCACACGTTGCTCCGCCATCGAGGCCGCACCACGCGGCGTGCGCATCAACGCCGTTGCCCCGAGTCTGGCAATGCACGCCAACCTGGCCAAGGTCACCTCCGACGAGCTGCTCGCCGAGCTGACCAGAGGCGAGGCGTTCGGCCGCGCCGCCGAGCCCTGGGAGATCGCCAACGTGATCGTGTTCCTCGCTTCGGACTACAGCTCGTACATGACCGGCGAATCGGTGAGCGTCAGCTCACAACATCCCTGAGCTCGCGGCTCAGGTGTTCAGGCGATCTGCGCGTAGCTGGCTGCGGCGCACCTTGCCGGCGTCGTCTCGCAGTGGCTCGGTGACGAACTCGAACTCCCGCGGGATCTTGTAGCGAACGAGCCGGTCGGCGAGGTACGCGCGCAGCTCGTCCGCAGTCACCACGTTGTCGTCGGCGAGCTGCACGATCGCATGGACTCGGTTGCCGAGGTCCTCGTCGGGCAGGCCGATGACCGCACTCGAGCGGACATGGGGGTACTCGTCGATGGCTGCCTCGATCTCGGCCGGGTAGATGTTGGCACCCCCGGAGAGGATCATGTCACCGAGCCGGTCGGTCAGGAACACGAACCCCTCCTCATCGATCCAGCCCATGTCGCCGAGCGACTCCCAGCCGTCGTCGGTCACCTTCGCGTCGGCTCCGACGTAGCGGTACGTGACACGGCCGTCCGGGGCGCGCATGTAGATCTCTCCGACCTCGCCGGGCGGTGCGTCGTTGCCCTCGTCGTCGATCACCTTCATCTCGCCGTAGATCGGCTTGCCGACGGAGCCTCGGTGGGCCAGCCACTGGTCGCCGCGGATGACGGTGACTGCCTGGGCCTCGGTACCGGCGTAGAGCTCGAAGATCTTCTCGCCCCCGAGCCAGTCGATCCACTCCTCCTTCAGCCACGGCGGGCACGGTGCCGCCATGTGCCAGACGACCTGAATGGAGGACATGTCGTAGCTGCGGTGATCGTCGACGCGGGTGATCCGCAGCATCATCGTCGGCACGAGCAGCATCCACGTCGGCCGATGCTGTTGGGCGGCCACGAGCGTCGCCTCGGCATCGAACCGGGCCATGGTGATGATGTGGTTGCCGTTGACGAGCGCCTTGCTGGAATAGCTGAACGGGGCGTTGTGGTACATCGGCCCGGGCACGAGCATCACGCCGTCGCAGACCATTCCCATGCCGGGGTCGGCGTCGGTGTCGATCACTCCAGGGTCGCCGGCCACGATCAGTTTCGGTCGCCCCGTGGAACCACCGGATGTCGGCGCCTTCCACGTGGGCGAGATCGCGTCGGGCAGCGCGGAATCGTCGAGCGAGGCATCGGGCAGCCAGCCGACGGGAAGGCACACCCTGCCCGGGTGTTCGCCCGGCTCCGCTCCGAGGACCACCGGGGAGTTCGCCAGCTCGACGATCCCGTCGCGTTCGAGATGCGGGAGTCGGGGAGACACCGGTTGCGGGACGGCACCGATCTTCCAGGCCGCCAACGTGGCGGCGAAGAACTCCGACGAGTTCGGCAGCCCAATGGTGACGTAGTCGCCATGGGCGACCCCGAACCCGATGAACGCCCTGGCCATCCGATTGGCGAGGGACTCGAGTTCGCCACGCGTGATCGTGACGTCGGCAACGGTGACGGCGGGGCGGTCGGGATCACGGCGGGCGCACTCGGTGAACGCTCGTCCAAGGGGAATCGTCGGCATGTCGGCGATGGTAACTACTCGTCGATGGCGTCGATGGCGTCGAGGAATGCGGGACGGTCCCCCCCGCCGTGCAGCACCAGGTTCGCGCCGGTCACGTACGCGGCCGCCGACGAGGCGAGGAACAGGCAACACTCGGCGATGTCGGTCGACGACGCCATGCGTCCGGCGGGGATGGTTCGTTCGATCCTCTCGATCGACGCATCATCGCCGTAGTGCAACCCCGCCTGCTCGGTGCGCACGAGCCCCGCGGTGATCGTGTTGACCCGCACCTTGGGTGCCCACTCATGGGCTGCGGTCATGGCGAAGCCGGCGAGACCGGCCTTGGCTGCGCCGTACGCGGCAACCGTCGGCGCCGGCCGCTGCGCGGCGATGCTGCCGATGTTCACGATGACGCCGCCCTGCGCCTGACGCTGCATGTGGTGATTGGCCCGCTGACTCACGTACATCGGGGCCAGGAGATTCAACGCCACGATCCGCTCGCTGAACCGCGGCGGTGCGGTGGTGGTGTCGGCCGGTGGTGAACCGCCGGCGTTGTTGACGACCACGTCGAGGCGTCCGTACCGTCCGACGACGTCGTCGATCATCGCCCACGCCTGCTCACCATCGCGCAGATCGGCGGCGACGAAGCCCCACGACGGCGGCAGCGGCGACTCGCCGACCGAACGAGCACACACCACCACCTGGGCGCCCGCCTCGGCGAACCGCGACGCGAGACCGCGACCGATTCCCTTGGTCCCCCCGGTGACCAGCACCACCTGGCCGGTGAAGTCGAATGTCGCCGTCGCCACGTCGGCACTGTAGACGGCTCGACCGTTTCTGACGCGGTGTCAGATTGGGGGTACCATCCACGCCCGTGGGGATCTCGACGAGCATCGACGAAACCGGCATCGCCGAGGTGGTGATGGACTGCCCGCCGGTCAATGCACTCACGGTCGCCGAGTGGTTCGAAGTCGCCTCGCAGGTGACGGCCGCCGGCCACGACAGTGGCGTTCGTGTCGTCGTGCTGCGCGCCGAGGGCAAGGGCTACAACGCCGGCGTCGACATCAAGGAGATGCAGAACACGACCGGGTTCAGTGCACTCCTTGGCGCCAACAAGGGGTGCTACGCGGCCTTTGCCGCGGTGTACGACTGTGAGGTACCGGTGATCGCCGAAGTCCACGGCTTCTGCCTCGGCGGCGGCATCGGCCTGGCCGGCAATGCCGACATCATCGTCGCGAGCGACGACGCCTACTTCGGCCTGCCCGAGGTCGATCGCGGCGCGCTCGGCGCCGCCACCCACCTCTCCCGCCTGGTCCCGCAGCACAAGATGCGCGCCATGGTCTACACCTCGGCAACGGCAACTGCTGCCGAACTGCATCACTTCGGCAGCATCCACTCGGTCGTTGCACGCAGCGAGCTTCGCGATGCATCGAGGGCGCTTGCGGCCCAGATCGCATCGAAGTCACCAACGGTCATCCGCGCCGCCAAGGAAAGCCTCAACGGCATCGACCTGTGGGACGTGAAGAAGAGCTACCGCTTCGAGCAGGGGTTCACGTTCGAACTGAACCTCAGTGGAGTTGCCGACGAGCTGCGCGACGATTTCGCCGGCACCACCAAGTCCGACTTCGCCGGCACGACAACATCCGGATCCGAGCGGGCCACATGAGCCGCGACAAGCGCATCACCCACGACGAGGCCATCGGCTTGCTCGAGAGCGGCATGACGATCGGCATCGGCGGATGGGGGAGCCGCCGCAAGCCGATGTCGCTCGTGCGAGCGCTGCTGCGAAGCGATCTGAGTGACCTCACCATCGTCACCTACGGGGGACCCGACGTCGGGCTGCTCGCCGCTGCCGGCAAGATCGCAAAGCTGGTGTACGGGTTCGTGTCACTCGACTCGATCCCGCTCGAACCGCACTTCCGCGCCGCCCGCCAGCAGGGCACCATCGCCGAGTGCGTCGAGTACGACGAGGGCATGCTGCAGTGGGCGCTCTACGCCGGCTCGTTGCGGCTGCCGTTCCTGCCCACTCGCGCCGGCCTCGGCTCGGGTGTGGTCGACGTCAACCCGGCGCTTCGCACGGTGCGCTCGCCCTACGCCGACGGCGAGGAGCTCCTTGCCGTTCCGGCGATCCGTCTCGATGCGGCCTTCGTGCACCTGAACCGCTCCGATCACTCTGGCAACGCCCAGTTCCTCGGACCTGACCTGTACTTCGACGACCTGTTCCTCAACGCGTGTGAGCCGGGCCGTCGCTTCGTTTCGTGCGAGCGCGTCATCACGACCGAGGAACTGCTCGACGAAGGAACCTTCCACACGCTGCGGATCAACCGCTCGATGGTCGACGGCGTCATCGAGGCGCCATCGGGCGCCCACTTCACCAATTGTCAGCCCGACTACGAACGCGACGAGGCGTTCCAGAAGGAGTACGCCACGGCAGCCGGCGACCCCGAACGGTGGGCGGCATTCACCCAACGGTTCCTCAGCGGAACCGAGGCTGACTACCAAGCGGCCGTTGCCGACTGGAGGACGGCGCTGTGAACGCCCGTCTCGCCGACATCGTCGTGCTCGCGGCGGCCGAGGCATTCCGCGGTGACGGTGAGATCTTCGCGTCGGGAATGGGCACGATCCCGATGCTCGGAGCGCGGCTCGCCCGCAGCACCTTCGAACCCGACCTCATGGTGAGCGATGGTGAGGCGTTCTTCGTCGGCAACGACCTTCCGATCGGCGGCACCGACAAGCTGGTCGAGGGGTGGATCCCGTTCCGCACCGTGTTCGACACGCTGTGGGGTGGGCGTCGCCACGTGATGATGGGTGCGTCACAGATCGACGATCGCGGCAACACGAACATTGCCAACATCGGGCCGTGGTCGAAGCCGAAGGCCCAGCTCCTCGGCGTTCGTGGTGGGCCCGGCAACACGATCAACCACGCCACGAGTTTCTGGATACCCAAGCACACCCCGTCGGTGTTCACTGCTGCGGTCGACATGGTGAGCGGCATCGGCTACGACCGTGCCGAGGGACTGGGCCCGTGGGTGCAGGCCCACCACGACCTTCGACGCGTGGTCACGAACCTGGCGGTGCTCGACTTCGAGTGCGATGAGCGACGGATGCGCCTTCGCAGTACCCACCCCGGCATCTCCGTAGCCGACGTCGTTGCCGCAACCGGTTTCGAGCTGGTGATCCCCCCTGACGTGCCGACGAGCCATGCGCCGACCGACGTCGAGTTGGCCGTCATCGACCGCCTCGACCCGACGGGCATCCGCCTGCGCGAAGTGCCCGACCCCGAATGACGACACGTACTGCAATGCACGCCAGCCTCCACACCGAGGTGTGTGATCTGTTCGGCATCGATGTGCCGATCGTCCAGACCGGGATGGGCTGGGTCGCAGGCGCCCGGTTGGTGTCGGCGACCGCCAACGCCGGCGCACTCGGCATCTTGGCGAGCGCCACGATGGAGTTCGACGAGTTGCAGACTGCGGTCAGCGAGGTCCGCTCGCGCACCGACCGTCCGTTCGGCGTCAACATGCGCGCCGACGCGCACGACATCACCGATCGTGTCGCGTTGCTGATCGACCAGGGAGTCCGGGTCGCCTCGTTCGCCCAGGCCCCGAAGGAGGCACTCATCTCCCGGCTCCACGACGGAGGGGTCCTGGTGGTGCCCTCGATCGGGGCCAAGCGTCACGCCGAGAAGGTGCTGGAGTGGGGAGTCGACGCAGTACTCGTACAGGGCGGCGAGGGCGGCGGCCACACCGGCTCCGTGCCGACCAGCATCCTGCTCCCGCAGGTGGTCGACGCAGTACAGGGCCGCGTCCCGGTGATCGCGGCCGGGGGGTTCTTCGATGGCCGAGGTCTGGTCGCGGCACTGGCCTACGGCGCCGGCGGCGTCGCCATGGGCACGAGGTTCCTGTTGACGAGCGACTCGTCGGTCCCCCAGTCGGTGAAGGAGTACTACCTCGCCAAGGGCGTCGCCGACACCACCGTGACCAAACAGGTGGACGGTGTCGCCCACCGAGTGCTGAACACCGAGCTCGTGAACCAGCTCGAATCTGGTCGCGGGAAGTTGCTCACGCTGCCACGAGCACTGCTCAATGCTCATCGGTTCCGCCAGATGACCGGGTTGACGCTGGGCCAGATGTTGCGCGAAGGGAACGCCATGCGTCAGGGCGGCGAGCTCACCTACACCCAGATGGTGATGGCGGCGAACACGCCGATGTTGCTCAAGGCAGCGCTCGTCGACGGCAACACCGCAGCGGGTGTGATGGCGAGCGGGCAGGTGGTGGGCATCATCGACGACCTGCCGTCGTGCCAGGAACTGATCGATCGCATCATCGACGAAGCAGAGGCGACCCTTGCGCGGTTGGGCGCATGAGCACTGCGGCCACCGTGCTGCACGGGCCCGACGAGTTGCGCGCCGCGTTGGGTCGGCATCTCGGCCACAGCGAGTGGCTCACCGTCGATCAGCACCGCATCGATCAGTTCACGGAGGCGACCGGCGCACCGGCTGCAGTGGCCGACGGCTACCTGACGCTGTCGTTGTCGAACTACTTCCTCCCCCAGATCGTTGAGGTCACCGGCTTCACGATGGGCGTCAACTACGGCGCCGAGATGGTGCGCTTCCTGCAGCCGGTCGAGGCCGGAGCCAGTCTCCGAGCGGGCGCCGAACTCATCGGCGTTGCCGATGTCGCCGGGGGCCTGCAGACCACGATGACGATCACGATCGACATCGCAGGCGATGTCCCAGGCGATGTCCCAGGCGATGTCCCAGCGCAGTCCGCCTGCGTGATCGAATCCGTCTCGCGGTGGTTGTACTGATGGGCGTGCTCGACCTGTTCCGCCTCGACGGCAAGGTCGCCCTGGTCAGCGGAGCCGGCCGGGGGATCGGTGCCGCCAGTGCCCTCGCGCTCGCCGAAGCCGGGGCAGACGTCGCGGTGCTCGCCCGAACCCTGCCCGAGATCGAAGCCGTTGCCGCGCAGGCCCGATCGTTCGGTGGACGAGCGGTCGCCATCGCGACTGATGCCAACGACGCCGAACAGGTCGAGGCCGCCGTGGAGCAGGTCATCGCCGACCTCGGCCGGATCGACATCGTGGTCGCCGTCGTCGGCGGAGCGATGCCCAAACCGTTCATGGCCACCACGGATCACGACCTCCGCAACGCCTTTGATCACAACGTCCTGACCGGAATCCGGCTGGTGCGCGCAAGCGTTGCGCACCTGCTCGCCGTCGGTGGTGGCAGCGTGGTGATGGTCTCGAGCGCAATGGGCCACAACGTCGGCCGCGGCTACACGGCCTACGGCGCAAGCAAGGCGGCCCTCGACCACGCCGTGCGACTGATGGCTGCCGACCTCTGCCCCCGAATCCGGGTGAACGCCATTGCACCCGGGGCCATCCTCACCGAGGCACTTCAGGTGGTGGCCGACAACCCCGAGATCAGGTCCGCGATCGAGCGCGCTACTCCGCTACGACGCCTCGGCGAACCGATCGACGTCGCTGCCGGCGTGCTGTACCTCGCGAGCGCCGCATCAGGCTTCGTGACAGGCCAGATCCTCGCCGTCGACGGCGGGGTGCACACACCCAACTTCGAACTCCCGATCCCCGACCTGACCTGACCTGACCTGAGCGGACTCACCGGGTGAACGTGATCGGCAACTCCTGGATGCCACGCACGAACGAGGAGTGGCTGTAGGTCGGCACGAAGTCACCGTCGGCGAGGCGGATGTCATGGAGGCGGGTGAGGATCTCGCCGAAGATGACCCGCAACTCGAGGCGGGCCAGTTGCGCACCGAGACACAGGTGGGGGCCGAATCCGAACGACACGTGCGGGTTCGGATTCCGGGTGACGTCGAACTCGAACGGGTTGGCGAACACGTCGTCGTCGCGGTTCGCGGACAGGTAAGACATCAAGACCTGGGATCCCTGGGGGATCGTGACACCACGCACGTCGACATCCTGCGTGGTCACCCGGTTCATGTTGTTGATGGGGGTGACCCACCGGAGGCACTCCTCCACCACCGACGGGGCCACCGAGCCGTCGTGCACCGAGGCGGTGGCGATCGACAGTTGTTCCGGATGGGTCAGGAGCGCGTGCACGCCGCCGGTGATCACGCTGCGGGTGGTCTCGTTGCCCCCGACGAGCAGCAGCAGCGAATTGCCCACGATGTGATCCTCGTCGAGCGACTCGTCCCCGATCGCTGAGTGCACGAGTGTGCTGACGAGGTCATCTCGCGGTGTCGCCCTCCGGTCGGCGATGACATCGGTGATGTAGGTGAAATAGGCGAACGCCGCTCCGACGACCTCGTCGGTGACGTACGAAGCATCGTCGGACCCCCCGATCATCTGATCGCTCCAGTGCTGCAGCCGCTCGTAGTCGTCGGGGGATGCTCCGAGCATCTCGCCGATCAGGGTCATCGGCAATGGCTTGGCGAACGCCTCCACGATGTCGCACGATCCGGCCTCGATCACGTCGTCGACGAGCCGGCCGGCGACCTCGCGCACATGGCCTTCGTACAACTGCATCTGGCGGTTGGTGAACCCCTGAGCGACGAGACGGCGTTGTGCTGCGTGCAGCGGGTCGTCGCAGTCGATCATCGACGGCTGCGGCGCAACGTTCGGACGCGACCCTTCGGCGTTCGAAAAGAGCAGTGGCTGGCGTTCAGCGGTGCGGATGTCGTCGTGCCTCGTGAGCGTCCAGACCCCGGTCGGGTCGCAGTAGACCGGCTGGTTGGCGCGAAGCCAACTGAAGAACGGGTGCGGGTCACCGGCGTAGAGGTCGCGTTCGAGAAGTCGCTGCGCGGTCGGCTCATGGGGTGCCGACGTCATGCGATGACTCCTGCTTCGTGGAGGCGAGCGAGCTCGGCCGGAGAGATGCCGAGTTCGGCAGTGAGGACCTGGTCGGTGTGCTCACCCTGCCACGGCGGGCGCGTCGGCGCGGTCTCGGTCAAGCCGGAGAGCTTCACCGGGTTTCCGGGGGTGACCACCGGCTCGGCCACGCCATCGGTGCGGTCGATCTCGATGATCATGTCGCGTGCTGCGAGGTGAGGGTCGGCAATCACCTGCGCCGCGTTGAACACGGGGCCGGCCGCGACGCCGGCGTTCGCCAATGCGTGGCAGGCCTCGACGCTCGTCTTGTCGGCCGCCCACGAGTCGACCCCGTCGCGCAGCACGCCGATGTGTTCGCGCCAACCGGCACGGGTTGCGAACCGCTCGTCGCCCATCCAGGCGGCCTGGCCGACGAGCGAGGCAAGCCGCTCGAACTCGTGCTCGCGGCCAACTTGCACGATGAACCATCCATCGCTGGCACGAAACCCGTCCAGGATCATCTTCAGGCCCTGGCCGGGCTCGGGGCGCTCCCCCATCGACCAGTAGTTCGTGACGACATCGGCGAACGCAACCATCGAGTCGAACATCGCGACGTCGACGTACTGACCGGCGCCGGTGTTGTCACGTTCGCGCAACGCAGCGAGCAGGCCGATCACGCCGAACAGTGACGTGCCGATGTCGCCGAGCGCCCCGACCGGCGAGACCACCGGCGGCTCGTGCGGCGTTCGTTTCCACTCGTAGAGACCGCTCATCGCCTCGGCGACAGCGGCATACGCCGGCCACGATCCGTACGGCGACTCGGTGGTGTTGCCGAAGCCGGAGATCGACAGGTACACCACCGCCGGATGCACGGCGCGTACGTCGTGGTAACCCAGACCCATCTTGGTGAGCGCACCACCCTTGAAGTTCTCGCACACCACGTCGAAACCGGGCGCGAGGCGCAACACGAGGTCGCGCCCTTCTGGCGATTTCAGGTCGATGCAAATGGAACGCTTGCCGAGGTTGTTACGTAGGAACGTGGCGCCGACCGAACGACCCGACGGATCGAGCATCGATGGTTGCGAGCCTCGACCGAGGTCACCGGTTCGGGGGTTCTCCACCTTCACCACGTCGGCGCCCAGCCGGGCGAGTAGCTGGGTGGCGAACGGCAGTGCCTGCATCTGTTCGAGCGCCAACACCCGCACGCCGGCGAGCGGGCCGACATGGGCCGTGTCGGCGTCGGCTCCCCCTCCTGCGCGCATCGCCCGACTGTATCTGACGGCCCGTCAGACGGCGAGAACGCCATACCCACCCTCCGTCCCCCTCACCCACCCGGCCCAAAAGTGCGGTTTGTGTTGCAGTTCGGTTGGCCCGTCCCAACCGAAGTGTCACGCAAACCGGTGTTTTCGGGCGGGGGGCGGTTCCTTGAAATCGACACCGCATGAGTAGCGTTCGACAGATGCGAGGCATCCTTGGTTGGGGCACGTACCTCCCACACCGCCGGCTCGACCGCATGGAGATCACCGGTTTCATCGGCCAGGGCGGCGGAACGGGCACCCGAACGGTCGCCGGCTTCGACGAAGACCCCACCACCATGGCGGTCGAGGCCGCCCGACGGGTTCCACAGGTGTCTACGGCTGATCTCCTCATGTTCGGGACCTCGTTTCCCGCCTACGCCGACAAGACCAACTCCACCGTCGTCCATGGCGCCATCCGGCTGAGCGCCGACGTGCCGGCGATCGATCTCGGCCAGAGCACACGGTCGGCTGTCGGTGGGATCCTGTTGGCGGCCCGCAGCAGCGGCACCGTGCTGGTCGCCGCAGCGGACATCCGCAGTGGCTGGGCAGGCTCGGCCGAGGAGGCCGCAGGCGGTGACGCAGGAGCCGCTGTCCTGATCGGCGACGACACGACGCACACACCCGTACTCGCCGAGTTCATCGGCACCTCGAGCGCGACGGAGGAGTTCGTCGACCGTTGGCGGGCACCCGGCGAGTCGCGCACGAAGGTATGGGACGAACGGTTCGCCGAGCTCACGTACGGACGTCTCGGGCTCCAGGCCTGGGCGGCCGCGCTGGCCGCTGCCGGTATCACGGCCGCTGACGTCGCGGCCGTCGCCGTCGCTGCTCCGACCGCCCGCATCGGCTCGACGCTCGCCGGTCGGCTCGGCGCGGGCAGGGTGATCGACAACCGTGCCGCCACGATCGGTGTCTGCGGTGCCGCGCAACCCGCGCTTGCCCTCGCCGACCTCCTGGAGCAGGCTGAACCAGGCCAGGTGGTCGCCCTCGTCTCGCTCGCCGACGGCGCCGACGTCATGCTGCTGCGAACATCCGTGGCGATTGCGGAGCACCGCACCGGCCCGACCGTTGCCCACCAGGCAGCCGGCGGGGCACCTGTCACCTACGGGCGGTTCCTCGCCTGGCGCGGGGGCCTGACCGTCGAGCCGCCACGCCGCCCCGAGCCACCGCGCGTCTCCGCGACGGCTGCGGCTCGCTCCAACGATTGGAAGCTCGGCTTCGTGGCCGATCGCGACCGCACCACGGGACAGGTCCACATGCCACCGCAGCGGGTCTCGGCCGACGGCGAACGCACCGATGCAATGGACCCTGCGCCGATGGCCGACGCCGTTGGTGTCGTGGCCACGTTCACCGTCGATCACGTCGCCTACTCCCCCAGCCCGCCGATCGTGTTCGCCGTGGTCGACTTCGAGGGTGGCGGACGGCTGCCGATCGAGCTGTGCGACTGCGATGCCGACGACGTGATGATCGGCCTGCGGGTCGAGCCGACATTCCGCCGTTTGTACGTGCAGGACGGCATCCCCAACTACTTCTGGAAAGCGAGGCCCGTGCGTGGCTAGCCATGGCATCAAGGACCGTGTCGCCATCGTCGGGATGAGCTGCACGAACTTCGTCGAGCATTGGGACAAAGGCCTCGATGATCTCCTCATCGAGGCGTCGGACGACTGCTTCGCCTCCGCCGGGATCGCCAAGGACGATGTCGACGCGTACTGGCTCGGCACCGCCCAGGGCGGTATGAGCGGCATCACCCTCGCCCGTCCCCTCCAGTTGACCGGCAAGCCGGTCACCCGGGTCGAGAACTACTGCGCGACCGGCAGCGAAGCGCTGCGCCAGGCGTGTTACGCAGTGGCCAGTGGCGCATACGACGTGGCGATGGCCGTGGGCGCCGAGAAGACGAAGGACTCCGGCTTCCAGGGCCTCAACGCAGTGCCGCCGCCGAACGATGGCACCGGCCGAACACTCACCGCTGCGGCCATGTTCTCGATGGTCACGCCCGCGTACGCCAACCGGTACGGCGTCGATGTCGACACCATGCGCGACGCGATGGCCCACATCGCCTCGAAGAACCACCACAACGGCGCGCTCAACCCACGCGCGCAGTTCCGCAGGGAGGTGGCGAAGGAGACCGTCCTCAAGTCGCCGCGGGTCGCCGGGGATCTCGGCGTGTTCGACTGCGCCGGTGTCGCCGACGGCGCCGCAGCCGCCATCGTGTGCCGCGCCGAGGATGCGGCTCGCTTCACCGATCAGCCCCTGTACGTGAAGGCGTTGTCGTTCGTCGCCGGCAACGGATCGGGGCTCGGTGACCCCGCCTACGACTACACGACGTTTCCCGAGATCACCGCCTGCGCTCTCGATGCCTACGCGCAGGCCGGTGTCGCCGATCCGGCAACGGAGATCGCCATGGCCGAAGTCCACGACTGTTTCACGATCACCGAACTCGTCCTGATGGAGGACCTCGGGTTCTGCCCACGCGGCACGGCGTGGCGCGACGTTCTCGATGGCCGCTTCGACCTCGACGGCGCGTTGCCGGTCAACTCCGACGGTGGGTTGAAGTCGTTCGGTCATCCGGTCGGTGCGTCCGGCCTGCGGATGATGTTCGAGGCCTGGCTACAACTGCGCGGCGAGGCGCCGCCCGAGCGTCGGATCGCAGGCCTGAACGATCGGGAGCGGCCACTGGCCCTCACCCACAACCTCGGCGGCTATCCCGGCGAGATGGTCAGCTTCGTGTCGATCCTCGGATCGCGACCCGGCTGAATTCTGCAAGCAGATTCTGACCGGGCGTTCGCCTTGACGTCCGGGTTCTAATGCGCTACATTATCTCGATGGAGTTCGGCGTCTTCCTCAACGGCTACATCCCAGGCCCTGCGGCCCACGACACCCAGAGCGAGCACACCGCGCTGATGCGTGAGGCGAGCTACGCGGTCCATGCGGACAAGTTCAACTGGAAGTACGCCTGGTTCGGCGAACATCACGCCCTGACCGAGTACAGCCACATGTCAGCGCCCGAAGTGATGATGGGGTACGTCGCGGCAAAGACCGAGCAGATCCACCTGTCGTCGGCCATTGTCAGCTTCCCGACCACCAAAGAGCACCCGGTGCGCATCGCGGAGCGGGCTGCGATGCTCGACCACATCACCGAGGGCCGCTACGAGTTCGGTACCGGCCGCGGTGCGGGCAGCCACGAGGTCGCCACCTTCAACGGCCTCACCACCGATGCAACCAAGAGCATGTGGAACGAGGTCATCCACGAGATCCCCCGAATGTGGGAGCAGCGTGACTATTGCTTCCAGGGTGAGCACTTCAGCGTGCCGACGCCGCACAACATCCTGCCCAAGCCGTGGGGCGTGGGGCATCCGGCGATGTGGGTCGCGTGCGGCAACCCCGAGACATTCACGAAGGCCGGCTCGATGGGTCTCGGTGCGATCGCCTTCAACTTCGAACCGATCTACAACCTGCAGGGTCGCATCGACGCCTACAAGGAAGCCATCCAGAACCCCACCGAGATCGTCGGCCAGTTCAAGAACGACAACATCATGATGACCAACGCCGTGATCTGTCTCGAAGACCGGGCACGGGCCCGTGAGATCGCCATGAGCCGAGGACGGGGTTACCTCTACTCGATGGTCTGCATGTACCACGACACGATGCCCAAGAAGGCCGGTCACCCGGTCTGGCCCGAGTCCCCGTTTGCGATCCCCGACGAGGCGATGCTCGACACGTTGATCGAAGCCGGCTTCCTGCTCTGCGGCACCCCCGACGAAGTGGCCGAGCAGGTGGAGCGTTACTCCACGGTCGGCTGCGACCAGTTGGCGTTCGGGCTGCCGAACGAAGGCTTCGAGCACGAAGAGATCCTCGAGTGCATCGAGCTGTTCGGCAAGCACGTGATCCCCGAATTCGATCGCGAGCCCGAACACTCCACCACGCGTTACCGTCGCGAGGCCCAGCGCTCATTCCCGGAGTTCGCATTTGCCGTGCCCGATGTGCACGTCGATGTGATCCCCGAGAGCGCGCTGCTTCCCCTTCCCGTCTGAAGCGTCCGTCTCGCTACGGTGGACGCATGAGTCACGTGCGTGCAGACGACCGGCTGGCGATCGGCGAACTGATGGCTCGCTACGCCTGGGGCCTCGCCGACAGGGACTGGGAGGCGTGGCTGGCGTGCTTCAGCGCCCAGGCGCACGTCGACTACACAACCGCCGGCGGCATCGCCGGTACCCCCGCCGAGGCGGCCACCTGGTTGGAGGCAACGTTGGCGATGTTCGACGTGTCGATCAGCCAGGCGAGCAACATCGTCATCGACTTCACCGACGACGACACTGCGACGGTTCGTTCGATGTACAAGATGGCGATGCGGATCCCCGGCGACTCCCCCACCTACATGGAGGCGTGCGGCTACTACCGCGACACCGTCGTACGACTCGAGTCGCGATGGTTGCTCGCCGATCGGTTCGAGCACCTCCTCTACGTCCGCTGAAGCACCCATGCCGCTGCCATCGAAACGAGATCCCGAACAGTTGCGCATGTCGCTCGAGCGCTGGTTCACGACCACGCTCGGTCACCCGGCAACCGTGGGCGAGCTGTCGATCCCCGAGGGGACCGGCATGTCGAACGAGACGTTGCTGTTCGACCTCACCCACGACGGCCGAACCGAGCAGATGGTCGCTCGTGTCCGCCCGGACATGAACGACTGGCCGGTGTTCGAGGTGTACGACCTCGCAAAGCAGGCGGCAGCGATGCGCCTGGTCGGTGCGCACACGGACGTGCCGGTACCGCAGGTGCCGTGGGTCGAGCACGACGAACAACACCTCGGCGCGCCGTTCATCGTGATGCGCAGGGTGAACGGCCGCGCCCTGCCCGACATGCCGCCGTACGTGTTCGGTGGCAGCTTCCTCGACGAACTGAACCCCGACCAACTGCGCGAGCTGCAGCGCCGCGCCACCGAGGTCCTTGCGCAACTGCATGCACTCGACCTGTCGATGGTCGACGCGTCCGCTCTCGGGCCGGTCGGTGAATCGGGTGCCGAGTCGTTGAGCCGGCAGCTCGACGAACTGCAGGACTACTTCGTGTGGGCCCGCCAGAGTTGGACGTTCGGCGATCGACCGGTACCCCTGATCGATGCCGGCCTCGCATGGCTGCGCGACCACTTCCCAGCCGATCCCGGCCCGACCGTGCTCAACTGGGGCGACGCCCGCCCCGGCAACATCTTGTTCGACGGCGTCATCCCGGCAGCCGTACTCGACTGGGAGATGGTCAACCTCGGCCCCGCTGGTGTCGACGTGGGCTGGCTGATCTTCCTGCACGAGTTCTTCCAGAGCCTCAGCGTGGTGTTCGAGCTGAAGGGCTTCCCCGACTTCTGCCGGCCCGACGACGTCCATGCGGACTACGTGGCCGCCGGTGGACGACCGATCGACGATCTCGACTGGTATGTCATCTATGCCGCCGTCCGGTTCGCCGTGATCTCGGTGCGTACCTCGTCACGCGAGGTGGCATACGGCAACCGCGACTCGCCTGACGACCCCGAAGACCTCATCATGCATCGAGACCTCCTGGCCGCCAAGCTCGGGCTGCACTGAGTGCGAGTCACTCAGCCGCTGACGTAGGCGGCGTAGGAGTCGAGCGTCCGCAGCGCTTGGTCGCGACCGACAGCAGGCATCCGGAGTACCACCTCGGTGCAGCCGAGGGACTCGTAGTACGCCAGCTTCTCCGTTGACGCCACGGCACCGAACGGCATCACCTGTGGTTCGCCGTCGCGGCCCGCCTCCGCCCACGCCTCGCGTAGTGCCGCCAGCGCGTCGCGGATGCCGGCACCGCCGATCGGCATCCATCCATCGGCCCACTCCGCAATGTGAGCGAAGAGCTTGGGCCCTGCGCCACCACCGATCAGTGTCGGGATCCGGGGCTGCTGGAGCGGCTTGGGCCAGCTGAACGTCGGCTCGAAGTTCACGTATCGTCCGGCGAACGACGCTTCGTCGTGCGACCACAGCTCCTGCATCGCCAGCACGTGTTCGCGGACCCGTTCCCGACGCGTTGCGTATTCCACGCCGTGATCGTTCATCTCCTCCACGTTCCAGCCGAAGCCGACACCGAATCTGGCCCTGCCGCCGGAAACGACGTCGAGCGTCGCCCACGCCTTCGCGTAGTCGATCGGGTGGTGTTGCGCCACGAGCGCCACTCCCGAGCCGACGATCAACCGCTCGGTTGCGATGGCCGCCGCCGTGAGCGCCACCACCGGGTCGAGGCAGCGCAGGTACTCCTCGGGGAGCGCAGCCTCCCCCGTCGGCGCGGGTGTGCGACGGCTGACGGGAATGTGGGTGTGCTCGGGGAACCACAGCGAGGAGAACCCACGCGCTTCGGCTTGCCTGGCCAACTCCACCGGACCGATCGTGCGATCGGTGGGGAAGATGGTCAGTCCGATCTTCACGGGTCAGCCTTCCGCAAGCCGGAGCGCATCGCGTCGGCCGCCAACAGATCAGGCCGCGACGCGGCGACGAGGCGGCGCATCCCGTCACGCCATCCGACCTGCGACCGGAACCCGGTCTCGTGCAGCTTGGTGAGGTCGGGCACGATCGAGGCGATCGTCGCCGCTGTCGGCTCGAACAAGGGAGTGAACCCGGTCAGGCGGCCGAGTTCACCGCACCAGTCCTCCACCGAGACGATCTCGTCACCGCCCCAGTTCACGATCTCGGCCGGCGTCGACGCGAGCGACAGCAGGTACGGGATGCTCCGAGCGATGTCGTCGGCGTGGATCGGTGTGTAGTCGGTGGGTTGGTCGACGTGGACAGGCACCGCCATTGCGCGCTCCATCATCATCAGGTGGAACAGCATCCAGCCGTATGTATCGCCGTAGGGGACGTTGAGCCGGGCGATCACCGTCGGCACACCGAGGCGGCGCGATGTGTGCCGCACCAGCACCTCGGCGGCGATCTTGGAGATCGAGTACGTCGGCATACCGGGCATCGGCCGGTGGCTGTCGCCGAGGAGGTCGGTCTCCTTGCGCGGCGACCCGTGTACGGGCTCGTACACGGCGGTCGACGAACAGTGGAAGAACGCGGTCAACCCTGGGCTCGACGTGGCAACGGCCTCCATCAGATCGGCTGACCCCTCGGCATTGACGCGGAACGCCACGTCGAAGTTGTCGGCCTTGGCAACCGCGAAGTGCAGCACGAGGTCGAGATCGGTCGGCAACCCTCCGAAATCGTTCGACGCGAGATCCATGACGACCGGTTCGACACCGGATGCCTCCACCTCGGCCCGCGCGTCGCCATCACGAAAGCGGGCCACGCCAAACACGGTATTGCCCTGCGCCGCGAGGCTCGCCGCAACCGGGCCGGCGACCCAGCCCGTGACGCCGGTGACCAGAATTCGCTTGCCGAGGATCGGCCCCACCGTGTCCGCCATCAGCCCGTCACCACCACCTGTCACCACTACCCGTCACCACAAGTCGTCGGTGTAGTGGTCGGTGCCGAACACCGTCTGGATGAACGGTGCCGTCCACAGATGGGTGGCGACGCCGCCCGCGTTCAACTCGGCGCCGAACTGCGCCCAACCGTCGGCCCAACCATCCTCGGGGTCGTGGTCGAGGAAGTGCAGCTGCACGAACCGGCGATCGGCGTTCGGGGTCCGGGGCACGTCGGCTGGGGCGTCGTCGAGCAACGGCAAAAGACGCGAGGCGCCGATCAGATCGGGGCCCCACGACGAAGCAAACGCACCATCCGCCCAACCCGTCGTCCACGCCTGCAGATCGTCGAACGTCGCCCCCTCGGCAAGTTCGCCCACATTCACCACCAGACCTGCGTAGCCCCGGTCGAGGGCCAGCTCGATCGAGGTGGTGTGCGCTCCCTTCTGCACCGACCACTCGTGGTTGTACAGCGCGGTGTGGATGTGATCACGCTCGGCGAACATCCGGCCCTGCTGATGGAGCCAGACCACGTTGTCGACACTCCAGCGGTTCCAGGCGTCGTGGCGGCCCCGAAGCACCCAGTAGATGGCCAGAAACGAGCCGATCGACGGCTCAGGGGTCATCGGTGTGATCACCGGGTAGCGCAGGTTCTTGAGCCGGGCGGTGGCGACGAACCGGTCGCCGGCGAACGTGTCGGCGCCGACCATGCACCCCGAGTAGAAGTGGTCGTGTTCGTACCAGCGGTTGTACTCCACCTCGTGGCCGCGATGAGGCTCGACCATCGTGAACAGCAGGGTTCCCAGCTCGATCTTCGGGATCATCCGCTCGACGGTAGCCGAATCTGACGACCCGTCAGAGAGTGGGGCGTTCGATGGGTGCACCCCAGAGCGGTTCCCCCGCCACTGCGATGAGGGCGTCGAGTGCAGCCGAATCGACGCCCAGCTCGAACACGGCGCCACGACCGCGAGCGACGCCGGCTGCCAGTCGTTCGAGTCGCTCCGTCGGCGTGATCGCCGGGCCATCCGCCGACCAGACCTCGACCACCGCTACGCCGGCGTCCACTCGCTCGGCGACGCCCGTCCAATTGGAACCGCCACTCACCACGTGCACCGTCACCGGTCGGGCGTCGATGCCCGGTCCGAACCGGACACTGCCCAGCTCCCGGGTCGGAAAGGTCCGACCGAGCCAGAATCCCGCCGCATCACGGGCCGCCTGCACGACCCCTCCGACCGGAAGCCACGCCGCCAGATCTGCCGCAGCCCGCGCCGGATTCATCGGCAAGGTGGCATCGGCGTACATCGGGCCGCACACGGCCGCCAGTGCGCCGTACAGCTCCGGCCGCGGCGTGGGCCCATCGTTGGGCTCGATCAGCGTGGGCAGATCGCCCGCTTCCACCTCGTGGCATCGCGCACCCACCGATCGGAGCCAGTCGCGGCCGATCTCGTGGTCGGGCACGCCCACCAACAGCACGTCGGCGTCACGCAGCCCAGCCAACTCGAGGTCACCGACCTGGAGCCCGATCGTGCCGAGGTGAGCCGGATCGTCCCAGGCGAACAACCCCTTCGCGGCGAACGTGTTGAGCATGCCGACCCGTCGCTGCACCGCCAGCCGCCGCAGCGACGCCGCTGTACCCATGTCGATCGCGGTGCCGCCGACCACGATCACCGGGTTGGTCATGGGCGTTCGATGACGATCGTGGGCGCTTCGGTGAGCGTCCACTGCAGTGCGGCGGGATCGAGGAACAGAGCGATGTCGTCCAGCATCGCCGGGAAGTCGGGTTCAGTGGTGTGCTGCCAGAACGACTCCACCGATTCGAACTCCTGGATGGTCACGCCATCCCACTCGGGTTCGCCTTGGCCACTGTCGACCGAGGGCCATGGCGTCGGGTGCTGCTCGTAGCGCAACACGTACCGTGCTGCCGAGCTGTTGGCGATGAGCGGGCCGTGCACCTCCAGCCAGTGGGCCAGGAACTCGTCGTGGGTGGTGCCGGGCTTACGCCTCAGCAAGGTGATCAGGCGGATCATGTTTGGCCTCCAGGTCGCATCGAGGTAGTTGGCATCGAGGTGGTTCGCGTCGAGGTGGGTCGCATCGAGATGGGTCTCACAGGCCGAGGAACGAACCACCGTCGCACACGATGGTCTGGCCGGTGACGAAGGAGGCGTCGTCGCCGGCGAGGAACAGGGCCACTGAACCGATGTCGTCGGTGATGTCGCCGACGCGCCCGAGCGGCGTGCGCTCCTCGATCGCTCGGCGTAGCGCCGGATTCTGCTCGAACGCCGACACGAGGGCGGGGCTGGCTGCCACCGGGGCGATGCAGTTGGCGGTGATGCCATGGTGGCCCCACTCGCGAGCGAGGCTCTTCACCATTGCACGCTGCGCCGCCTTGACCGGCGAGTACAGCGGGATGTTGGCGCTGCCCTCCATTGCCGAGGGGGAGGTCACCAGGATCAACCGTCCTTGCGATCCGGCTGCGGCCAGATGCGGGGAGGCGATCTGAGCGCAGTGGAACGATCCCCACACGGCCGTCTGCGACATCCTCTCCCAGTGCCGGTCGAGCTCGGCGTCTTCCAGCCGATGGCTCACCGCACCCGAGAACGCGTTGTGCACCATGATGTGCAGCGCGCCGAACCGCTCGACGGCCCCCCGCACACACGCGGCCACGCTGGCTCGATCGGTGACGTCGGTCTCGATACACACAGCCGATCCACCCGCCGAGACAATCGCCTGCGTCACCGGTTCGCCTGTCTCGGCCCGTCGGGCAGCAACGACCACATGGGCGCCCTCTGCGGCGAGCCGACGGGCGATCCCCTCCCCGACTCCCTGCCCCGCGCCGGTGACCACGGCCACGCGTCCGAGCAACCGGGCGGTCACATCCACACCCCGCCGTCGACGACGATGGTCTGCCCGGTCACATCGCCTGCCGCCTCGCTGCAGAGGAACTCGATGAGCGCCGTCGGATCGCGATCGGCCAACGCCGGCGGCGCCAACGATGTCGGACCCGCAATCGACGGATCGACATCGAAATCCTCCGGTGCCACGGCCACCGCGTTGACCGTGACCCCATGTCGCCCCCACTGCCGCGCCGCCGACTTGACCAGCACGCGCACCGCCTCGGCCGGCGCGGCAAGGTGCACGTGACACGTCCCGCCCGACATCGCGATCGTGGGAACGATCACCACGATGCGTCGAGCACCGCCCCTGAACGCCGCTTGCAGCTCCGCGACCGTGTCACGCATCGGAGTCTCCCAGGCGTCATTCCACTGCTCGTCGGTGATGGTGTCGAACGGTCGGGCGATCGTGTCGAAGTTCGGGCGGATCACCACCGACGTCGGTGGTGTGTCGGCTGGCCCCATGAGTGCGACGGTACCTGTTGTCGAACGTCTGACGGTGTATCAGATACCGTGCGTCTGTGGGGCTCGTCGAGGGAAAAGTGGTGTTGGTCACGGGTGCCGGCAGCGGGATCGGAGAAGCCACGGCGCGCCTGTTCGCGGCCGAGGGCGCCGCCGTCGCGGTGCTCGACCGTGACGCAGACGCCGCTGAGCGGGTGGCGAACGAGATCATCGCCGCCGGCGGCACAGCCACGGCTCACGTCGTCGATGTCACCGCCGACGAGCAGGTCGCCCGAGCCGTCGCCGACATCGTCGCCGGCTACGGCCGGCTCGACATCGCCCACAACAACGCGGGGATGTCGGGCATGCCGACGTCGTTCACCGACCTCCGGCTCGACAACTGGCAGCAGATGATCGCAACGAACCTCACCAGCGTCTTCCTCTGCATGCAGCACGAACTCCGCCAGATGGTCGTGCAGGGTGCCGGATCGATCATCAACACCTCGTCCGGGGCCGGCGTCGTCGCTGCTCCCGGTCTGCCCCACTACACGGCGGCGAAGCATGGCGTGCTCGGCCTCACCAAGTGCGCCGCACAGGAGTACGCGGCCCGAGGGATCCGAGTGAACGCAGTGCTGCCCGGCACCACCAGAACGCCGATGATCGAGGGCTTCATCGGGGGCGACAGCAACATCGAGAAGATGGTCACGCGCGGCATCGGCCGCAAGACGATGGGCACCGCCGACGAGATCGCCGAGGCCGTGGTGTGGCTGGGCAGCGACCGCGCCAGCTTCGTCAACGGCGAGTCGATGCTCGTCGACGGCGCAACGGTGTGCCGATGAGCGAGCACTCAGCCGACATGAAATCTGCTGCCACCCGCGAGGCGTTCGAGATCTGCCTCGATCGAGGGGCTCGAGGCAGGGACTGGCCGGCATGGGCCGCCGTGTTCGCCGACGACGCCGTGTACACCGAGCACTGCCTCGGCCAGTTCGTCGGCCGCGACGCCATCGGGGCCTGGATCGTCGGCCAGATGGAGGCGGTGGCCTGCATGACCTTCTCGGTCGAGTGGATCATCGTCGAAGGCGACCGGCTGGCGTACTGGATCTGGAACCACCTGCCCTCCCCGACCGGACACGACGACCACGAGTTCTGCTTCCCCAACCTGTCGATGATGACCTACGCGGGTAACCAACAGTGGTCGCTGCAGGAAGACTTCTACGACCCGGCGTGGACCTCGACGGTGATCGATTGGTTCAGGGCCGGCGGCACACCTGACATGGCGGCCGACCCGACATTGCTCCCGCTCACCCCATCGCACCCTGTCGCGCCTGTCGACGGAGCCGACCGATCGGTCGTCGCGGCGGCCCTGGCAGCGCTGGCACCTCCCGGCACCCGTTGGCGCCACGACGTGATCGACGGGCCGGTCGGCGTCGGTGTCTTCGACAGCCCCGAGCGTGCGTACGCGGTGCTCGTCCACGTCGATGCCGAGGGCACAACGGTGTTTTCGCAGTTGATCACGAACCCGACCGAGACAATCAACCCGTGCCGATGAACGACCGCATCTACCTCCACGAATTCATCGACATCATCGGCCAGGGTCGCGCCGCCTACAACCACCACATGACGGCCAACTACGGGCACCTGGCGCGCACCGAGCGACGGCTGTACTGCGTTGGCGTGTTCTCCACCGTGGGATCCACCGAGCGTTGGCCCCAGAGCACCAACCTCTGGGAGTACCGCGATGGCTGGGACGGCGTTGCCAACCACCTCAGCTTCGAGTTCGGCAACGCCAAACATCAAGACGCCAATCTCATCACCTGGTGGGCAGAGGCAGCCGAGCTGCGCAGTGGTGGTCTCGACCGCCTGCTGATTCCCTCCCACTACACGCCGACGCTCGACACGCTGCTCGAGACCGAGGTTCGGGGTGAGTGCTACTACCACGAACTGATCAGCTGCGCGCCGGGACGAGCGCTCGACGTGCTCGACGCCATCGAGCAGCACCGCCTCACGCTCGGCGAACGGTACCGATGGCGGCTCGTCGGGGCCTACCGCACGGCGCTGGTGAACGACTCCGAAGTGATCGTCATCTGGGCGGTGCCCACCTTTGCCGACTGGGCCCGATTCGAAGCTGCCGTTGTCGGTGGGACCGACAGTGAGATTGTCACCTGGAAGACCGCAATCGCCGACATGGTGATCGACTGGCGCAACAAGCTCCTCGTGGCCAGCGATCTGTCACCGATCAAAACCGGCGTGGTGCTGTAGCGCTACGGCGCGACCGAGAAGAGGTCGGCGAACCCTGTTGGCTCGTGACGGCCGACGGTGCCGTGCTCGAAGATGCCGTAGCCGACCTGATCGCCGCACTGCGCCCGGGCGATGTGGTCGATCACCGAGAACGGGATCCTGCCCACGACCGCTGGGTCGGTGAGGTCGTAGGTGAGACGCTCGCAGTACTCGCGCCCACGCCACTGGCCGTGCCCCCAGTCGGGGTCGCCGCCGTAGCCACAGCCCACATTGAGGGGCATCGAGCCGAGCAGTTCGATGTCGATCGTGATCGGTTGGCGAGACCGATCGAGCAGGTGGATCGTGGCGCTCTCCGGCATCCGAGTGCCGGACCGGTAGCGAACATCGACCTGGGGCCAGCCGAGCTGCTCGACCGGCTTCGCGCTGGCGTGGGGCCAGAGTCGCACCGCGTCGTTCAAGGTGCGATACCCGCTCGGTTCCTCCTGCAGGATGACCAACGTCGAGAAGTCGTCGAAGCGCAGTGGGATCCAGAACCAGTGCAACTTCGGTTCGAGCTCGGCGGCCCAGCGGCCCGGAGGTTGCGATTCACCGACGGGTCGGATCCCCCACGAACGATCACGGGTGCCGGTGTAGTTCTCGTGATCGAGATCCCACTGCTGACCTGCGGCGCGAACCACGCCGGTCCAGCGGCCGATGCCGAGAAACCGGCTGGCATCGAGGATCGCCCTCGTGCCCTGGCGCATGATGTGGTGCGACTCGTCGTGTACCGGGACCGCAGCGGTCCACTCGATGTCACACGACACGTCATCAGGTCCGCCCTCGCACACGACTCGCACGCGATGCAGCGGTTCGATCACCTCGATCCGGATCGGGCCGACCTCCATCCGCATCCGGTCGTCGTCCATGGCGTCACCGGCGCGCACGACATGCTGCTCGGTCCCGACCCTGACGCAGCAGTACGCGTCGCGGGTACCGAGGTTCGGATAGACCCCGAAGCCGGTGATCAGCTGCATGTCGGTGTGTCCGTGGGGAATCACGTGGAAGATGTTGCGGTCGTAGAAGTCCTTGTCGGTCGTGCCGACATAGGCCATCGACAGTGGCACCTGGTGGATCGGGAACTCGTCGAGTGGATGGGCCATGGGTGGTCTCGTTTCAGCTGGGTCGGTGGCGTCTCAGCGCCAGGAGTCGAGCACGTCGTCGAGGTGGTGCGCTCCGACGTGGCACGGCGGCGCCAGCGCGGTCTGAGATCGCGAGAAGCGGGGCGCCGGTGTTGCCTGCACCACGCCGTTGATCTCGGTGACGATGCCACGCGACGACGTGTGGTGGTGGGTGGCCACCTCGCCGGGCGCCAGCACCGGCGTGAAGCAGGCGTCACCCCCTTCCAGCAGCGCACACCACTCGTCGCGTGTCCTCGTGCGGAACCGGGCGGCCAACTCGAGCAGTCGTGCCGGCCACTCGGCTCGCTCCCACTGTGACGGCTCGACGAGGCCGACGCCGCGGTAGAGCGCGGCGTGGAACTGCGGTTCGATCGCTCCGACGGCGATCCACTGGGCATCGGCGGTCTCGTACACGTTGTAGAACGGTGCCGCTCCATCGAGGTGGTTCGTCCCACGCGCACCCCACGATCCCCTGGTGGCCGCCGCGAAGAACGGACCGAGGATCATCGCCGCGCCGTCCACCATCGCCGCGTCGATCACCTGGCCGCGTCCGGAACGCTCGCGCTCGAAGGCGGCACAGGCGATGCCGAACGCCAGCACGAGCCCGCCACCGGCGAAGTCACCGAGCAGGTTGATCGGGAACGTCGGCGGTTCCCCCTCGCGTCCGAGCATGTACAGCGCGCCCGAGAGCGCGATGTAGTTGATGTCGTGCCCGGCCGCCGTGGCGAGCGGTCCATCCTGGCCGAAGCCGGTCATACGCCCATAGATCAGCCGCTCGTTGCGGGCACACGCCGCCTCGGGGCCCACACCCAGACGTTCGCACACACCGGGCCGGAACGGGTCGATGAACACGTCGGCGCGATCGGTGAGCTCGAGCAGTTGCGCCGCGCCATCAGCCGACTTGAGGTCGATCACCACGCTGCGCTTGCCGCGCATCATCGGGTTCGTCGCCGGCCTGTCGGTCGTCGCTGCCGCCGCCTCCGGGCGGTCCACGGCGACCACATCACAGCCGAGGTCGGCCAGGATCATGGCGCCATACGGCCCCGGGCCCTGGCCGGCGAGCTCGACCACTCGGAGCCCGAGCAGCGGCCCGCTCATGTCGGCTGCCTCATGTGTCGCTGCCTCATTGCTCGCTGTCGGTGGCGACGCGCTTGGCCCACCGGTAGTCGCTCTTGCCGGCGGGAGAACGAACCATGTGATCGACGAGCGTGAGATGACGGGGCACCTTGTACCCCGCCAGGTGCGCGCGGCAATGTGCCTGGATGCTCTCGAGCGTGACGTCGGCACCCGGCACCGGCTGCACGACGGCGGCGACACTCTCGCCCCACCGATCGTCGGGCACCCCGACGACGACGACGTCCAGTACGCCAGGGTGGGCCTTCAGCGCGTTCTCGATCTCCTCGGGGAACACCTTCTCCCCGCCGGTGTTGATGCTCACCGAGCCACGGCCGAGCAAGGTCAGCGAACCATCCGCTTCGATCGTGGCGAAGTCACCGGGAATCACGTACCTCACGCCGTCGGCCCCGGTGACGAACGTCGCCGCCGTTTTCACCGGGTCGTTCAGGTATCCGACCGGGATGTTGCCGCACCGCGCCAACCGGCCAACGACGCCCGAACCGGCGGCGATCGGCCGGAGATCGTCGTCGAGCACCACCGAGTTCTTCCCCATCGACACCGTGGGGCCGCCCTTCATCGCCGTGCCCCTCGACACGATCGTGATGCCGTTGGCGCCACCTTCACTGGAGCCGACCGCGTCGGTGATGACGAGGTCGGGGAAGTGATCGAGGAAGCGGTCCTTGCAGGTCTGGGAGAACAGCACCGCGCTGGAGCTGACGGCGAACAGCGATGACACATCGTTGTCCACCCCGGGTTCGTCGAGTGAGTCGAGGAGCGGTCGAGCCATCGCATCGCCGGTGATCATCAGCAGGTTCACCTTCAGTTGCTCGACCACCTTCCACGTTTCGGCCGGTTCGAACCGGGCCCGCAGCACCGTGGTGTTGCCGATGAAACACTGGCCCATCAGACTCCACTGCGTGGCCCCGTGCATCAGCGGCGCGAGCGGCAGCGCGATGAGTTGGAAGCCCACCCGACCCTTCTCGAGGAAGTCCTGTGGCCGCTCGACCTTCTCGCCGCTGCGGATGTCGATGCCGCCTCCCAACGCCATCACCACGTCCTCGTGGCGCCAGACCACTCCCTTGGGCATGCCGGTGGTTCCGCCGGTGAACAAGACGTAGAGGTCGTCTCCCGAACGCTCCGCGAAATCACGAGTCGGCGACTGGGCGCCGAGCGCCGCCTCGAAGTCCGGCCCGATCACGAGCATCGGCAGCTCGGGCGCCACCGATGTGACCCGATCGGCGAACTGCTGCTCGACGACGACGTACCGCAGTCCGGCGTCGGCGAAGAGGTAGGCGAGTTCGTCCTCCACGTAGCGGTAGTTGATGTTGATCCACACGGCGCGGAGCTTGAACACCGCCCACAGCGTCTCGACCCATTCCACACAGTTCAGGGCATAGATCCCGACGTGGTCGCCCGGGCCGATCCCCTGCGCTGCAAGGTGATGCGCGAGCTGATTCGCCCGCGCCTCCATCTCCGCGAACGTGCGCTGCTGATGATCATCGATCACGTGGATGCGATCGGGCCATTCGTCAGCGGCCTGTTCGAACAGGTCGGCCATGTTGAACGTCGTGGTCATCGTGATCTTTCGGTGCAGGAGAACTCGGGTCAGGGAGAAGTCGGGTCAGGAGAAGTCGAGCAGTGAGAAGTCGTTGCCGGTGAGCCAATGACGACCCACCGCCTTCACCGGCGCCCAACGAGCATCGAGACGCGCCCCGGTCGGATCGTCGTCGGTGATCTGACCGAAGTCCGACGGGGTCGGGCCGACCTTGGCGGCGTGCTGTTGGAGCGCAGCAACGTCGAATCCGAAGTTCTCGGCGGCCGCCAACCCGACCATCCGCCGCGTCTCGCCGATCGGGATGTCGTGGAAGGTCTTGCGCAGCCAGTCCCGCGTATTCGGCCACGTGCCCTCGGGATGCGGGAAGTCGTTGCCCCACATGATGTTGTCGACCCCGATCTCGTACCGCATGCCGAGTTCACGGCGCTTGGTGTTCGACGCGCCGATGAAACAGTTGCGGTCGATGTATTCCGAGGGCAGCATCGAGAGGCCGCCGAAGGCATCGGGGCCGAGCTTCTCGGTGCCCTTCTGGCCGAGGGCCAACCGGTCCCAGAACCACATCATCGACGGCAACCACCAGCACCCCGCCTCGGTCACACCGAAGCGCAGACCCGGGAAGCGCTCGAAGACGCCGGACCACAGCAGGAACCACAGTGGACGCGCCGGCCACCACGTGACCTCGCTGACATAGATGCCGAGGTTGTCGCCGTAGTCCGCGCGTGGCGCAGGGCCCGAGTGCGTGACCACCGGCATCGACAGCTCCTGACACAACGCCCACACCGGGTCGTAGCAGCGATCGTGGTACGGGGTCTGATCGACCCACATCGCAGGGATCATCACCGCCCCGAGGCCGCTCTCCTTGGCCCGCCGGATCTCTGCGAGCACCTTGGTCATGTCGGCGGTGATCGGCACGAGCGCGACACCTCGGCGCCGCTCGGGGCTGTTGGAGCACAGCTCGGCGAGCCACCGGTTGTGAGCGATCGCACCGGCGAGGCCGAGGTCCGGGTTCATGTCGCCCGACATGCCGAGCCCGGCGCCGAACGGCACGCACGTGCGGCTCTCCACTGCATCGGCGTCGGGGAACACCACCTCGCCCGACACGCCGTCACCGTCGAGTTCCTGGTCGCGACGGATGGCATCCCACCCGCCGCGCAACGCCTCCTCGTGCTCCTCGAACCAGCTCTTCGCGTAGGCCTCGTTGCGCACGCCGAGCTTGGTCATCGCTTCCAAGGCCACGTGCCGCTCGGCGAGGAACCCGTCGAACTCGTCGTGGTATCGGGCATCGAGATACTGGCGGTAGTCCGCAGTGGGCAGGCCGGCGTGGCTGTCGGAGGAGATGATGAGGTACGGGTCGTTGGTGTGTGCGGTGTCGTCCATGAGGTGGTCCATGAGGTGTCCTTGTCGTCAGCCGGGCACAGCCCGGAGGTAGGTCGGATTCGTCCGCGCCAGCATCGACGCGGCGCGGGCAGTGATCTGTTGGTCGGTGCGATCACTCGGTGCTTGTATCCAGAACTGGTTCGTCCGGACGGCCTCGATCACTCGATCAGCGACCTCCTCGACCGGGGTGTACGCGATCGGGATTCCGGCCGCCGTCATCTGCGCCTCGATCTGTTCGACCGTCGTGTACGGCGTGGCCCGGGGGCGTTGCTTGGCGAACTCCTCGGTGCGCGAGCGCCACGATTCGAACAACCCGGTGCGCAACATGTGCGGCCCGGGAAACAACACCGACGCACCGATCTTCGCGTCGACTTCCTGCAACTGGCCGTAGAGACACTCGGTGAGCGTGACCACCGCGGCCTTCGTCGCTGCGTACTGCGGGGTACTCGGCAGCGGTGAGACACCGCCGTTGCCCGACGATGTGTTGACCACGTGCCCATCGTCGCCCTGGGCCAACATGACCGGCACGAAGGCGTTGATGCCGTGCACGACACCCATCAGGTTGACGCCGATCGCCCACTTCCAGTCATTGAGTTCGTGCTCCCACATCCGCCCCTCGGCGCCGGCGCCGATCCCGGCGTTGTTGCACACGACGTGCACCCCGCCGAACAACTCGAGCGTGCGGTCACGCAGTGACTCGACGGAGGAGTAGCTCGTGACATCGGTGACCACGCCGCGTACGTCGAGGCCCTCGTCGCGCAGCTCGCGTTCGGTCTCGGCGAGCAGCTCGGCCTGCACATCGGCGAGCACGACGTGCATGCCGTCGGCCGCGAACCGCCGGCCCATGGCCCTGCCGAGCCCGCCGCCGCCGCCGGTGACGACCGCGACACGACCGTCGAGCTGCTCCATCAGTCGCTCCCGAGCACCGACAGGTCGTCGTAGCGCTGATGAACGAACGGTCGTACCCACTCGCCCGGCACCGTGGTGACGAGTTCACCGCGCTGCGAACTCGAGCGCTCGGCGAACTCGATGAAGCGCAGCGCACGAACGGGCAGATCGATGACCGGATCGAATCTCGATTCGCGCAGCGTGACGTCACCGTCGACAGTCCAGACCGCTCGGGTCTTTTCGTCACGATGACAGTGCACCAGCCATGGATCGCTGTCGAATCCCGTGCCAGCGGGGTCGAGCATGAACTTGAAGTAGAAGTCGGTGCGGCGCCGGTCGGGGGTCACCGGCGCCTGTGCGGCAATGGTGCCGTTGACCTCCACGAACGTGACACCCATACGCGTAAACGCCCCGCGAACCGCGTCACCGATGCCGTCACCGACCGCGGCACCGACCGCGGCACCGGAGCGCTCCAGCGTCACGTCGCCGAGCTTCTTGGGCTCACCGAACGTCTCTCGTCCGCCGACCACTGCCTGCTCGGTGGTCATCGGCATGACGAGCGGGTAGCCACCGACGAGGCCGTCGTGCACCGCTTCGACAGCGAACGTGCCGGCACCGAACGGTGGCCGTCCGTGGCCGATGTCGACCGAGGCGAACGTGACACGAACCAGTGGTTCGCTCGACGGCACGAGTGGTCGGGGCAGCACTGCGGCCACCGCCTCCGGGTCGGTCTCGTAGACCGCCGTGAGCGTGGTCGCCCAGGTGTCAACCGACGTCGCTTCGAGCTCGCGGTTGCGCAACTGCTCGGGTGTGCGCCCCCCGTATCTGATCCGTCCCATGTGATCCCCCATCTCTCGAGTGCCCGACGGCACGTGACGTGTCGCCCTCAGGTCGTGGCGGCACCGAACCCGGCCAGGGCCGGACACTTCTCTGCGAACTTCGGCACGTCGCCCGCCAGGAGGGGGACGTCGACGTCGCTCATCAACGGGCCGATGCGATCGGCGATCGGTCGCAGCGCGTCGAGGTCGAACCCGTACACCTTCGCGGCGTTGGCGCCGAGCAGGGCGGCGGCCTCGTCGTGCGGTACGCCGGCGAACGATGCCCGCAGCGCCTCGGGCGTGAACGGGAAGCTGGCCTCCTTGTGCGGATAGTCGCTGCCCCACATGATGCGATCGATACCGACCACATGGCGCAGCGGCACTTCGGCGGGGCGGATGAAGCTGGCCCCGATATGGCACTGGCGGGCGAAGTACTCACTCGGCTGCAACGGCAGCTTGTCCATCACCGGCATTCCCCAGACGTGCTCCTGGGATCCGACCGCGGTGCGCATCCGCGTGAAGAAGTAGTCGAGCCGGCCGAGTTCCTCTGGCACCCATGCGGTGCCCTGTTCAGTGAACACCACGTGCAGGTCGGGGTGGCGTTGCATCGCCCCCGACACGATGAGGTGCGCCAACGTGCGATGCGACCACCACGTCACTTCGAGCAGGAAGACCACCGGGTCCTCCACGGTGTCGCCCATCGGCGGGCTGGCGCTGCCACCGTGGTTGTTCAGTGGCATGCCGAGTTCGGCGCACACGGCGAACAGCGGGTCGTAGTAGTCGCCGTCGAACAGCGGGGGCAGGCCCGAACCCGGGGGGACGCCCGGCAGCAGCACGCCTCCGGTGAGCCCGCTGGAGTGCGCCGCGCGCACCTCGGCCACGGCCGCGTCGATGTCGTGGAGCATCACCTGGCAGATCCCGGCGCGACGACCCGGCACTGCCGCGCAGAAGTCGGCGAGCCAGCGGTTGTGGGCGCGCAGCCCGGCCCACCGGCGCTCGACGTCACCCGCCGTCAACGCCGGCGGCTGGAACGTGAGCGACGCCTTGGGGAAGAACGGCGGAATCGTGTTGGGAAAGATCACCTCGGCGACGATGCCGTCGTCGTCCATCTCGCGCAGACGCCGGTCGGAGTCCCAGTTGCGCGGGCCATCGGGACCGGTCAGATCCTCGTAGGGGTTCTCGTAGGTGGCGACCCAGTGATCGAACTCGTCGAGGTACCGCTGCTCGAGATAGGGGCGGTAGTCGGCGAGATCCGCTCCTGCATGGCAGTCGGCGGAGATCACGAGGTACCGATCGTGCTGATTCATGACTTCACTCCGATGGCTGGGTAGTGTCGGCGCGTCGAAGGGAGCCGAACATGGCGGGCACCGAGCATCTGCTGGTGGAACAGAGCGGTCACACGCTGATCGTGACGATGAATCGCCCCGAGGCGAAGAACGCGCTGAGTTCGGCGATGCTCGCCGGCATGGCCGACGCCTGGGAGCGACTGAACACCGACGACGACCTGCGGTGCGCCGTGCTCACGGGCGCCGGCGGATCGTTCTGTACGGGCATGGACCTGAAGGCCGCAGCGAGCGACGACGGCGCCCCCAATCCGTACGCCGAGCGGTGGGCCGCCGACCCCGACCTGCACTGGAAGGCCCTGTTGCGCCACTACCGCCTGCGCAAGCCGCTCATCGCCGCGGTCGAAGGCCACGCGGTCGCCGGGGGCACCGAGATCCTGCAGGCCACGCACATCCGCGTCGCCGGGCACGGCGCAACGTTCGGGGTCTTCGAGGCTCGTCGCGGGCTGTTTCCCGTTGGCGGGAGCACGGTGAGACTGCAGCGCCAGATCGGCTACACCGCCGCGATGGAGATGCTGCTCACGGCGCGTGGTTACACCGCAGCCGAAGCACTCGCCATCGGCTTGATCGGCCACGTCGTACCCGACGGGCAGGCGCTCAACAAGGCCCTCGAGTTGGCCGAGATGATCGGTGCCAACGGGCCGCTGGCCGTCGAGGCGATCCTGCAGTCGGTGCAGGAGACCGCATCGATGCCCGAGGCCGAGGCGCTGGCCAGAGAGTTCGAGATCGGCTGGCCGATCTTCGCCACCGAGGATGCCAAGGAAGGGCCGCGGGCGTTCGCCGACAAGCGCGCCCCGCAGTGGCAGCGTCGCTGACAGCGACGTCATCTCAGGGCTTGTCCTTGCCCACGAGCCACATCGCGAAGAACTGCGACCCGCCGCCGTAGGCGTGGCCGACCGCCTTGCGCACACTGTCGATCTGGTGTTCGCCGGCAAGCTCCATCACCTGCATGGCTGCTTCGCCGAAACGAAGCATGCCACTGGCACCGATCGGGTTCGACGACAGCACGCCGCCGGACGGGTTGACCGGCAACGATCCCCCCATCTCGGTGATGCCGTCTTCGACCCATCGCCACCCGTCGCCCTTCGGCGCAAAGCCGAGGTTCTCGAGCCACATCGGCTCGAACCACGAGAACGGGACGTACATCTCGACGACGTCGATCTCCTCGGCCGGATTGGTGATGCCGGCCTTTCGCCACAGGTCGGCGGCACACATCTCGCCGGCCACAGGGCTGACCTGTTCACGACCGGCGAACATCGTGGGCTCGCTGCGCATCGCGGTCGCATGAACCCATGCGGCCGGCCGGCCGGTCGCGGCAATGTGGGCGTCAGCGGTCTCTTCGTCGGCGAGCACGAGCGCGATGGCGCCATCCGACGATGGGCAGGTCTCCACGAAGCGGATCGGGTCCCACAACATCGGCGACTCCATGGCGCGCTCGAGCGTCAGGCCCTCCTCGTGGAGGTGCGCGTACGGGTTCTTCAGGGCATTTCCGCGATCCTTCACCGCAACCATCGCACCGATGTGGCCGGGAACGTCGTATCGCGAGATGTAGCTGCGCACGATCGGCGAGAAGTACCCGCCGGCGCCCGCATGCACGGGCATCCCGAACGGGATGGCAACCGAGAGGGCCCACATCGCGTTGCCGTCGCTCTGCTTCTCGAACCCGATCGTGAGCACCCGCCGGTGGATTCCTCCCATCACGTGCTGCGCGGCGACGATCGCTGTGGAGCCGCCGACCGAGCCGGCGGTGTGCACACGAAACACGGGCTTGCCGTGCGCCGCGAGCGCATCGGCGAGCCACAGCTCCGGCATGGCCACACCCTCGAGCATGTCCGGCGCCTTGCCGATGACGATCGCATCGATGTCGGCGAGGGTGACATCGGCTGACTCCAGCGCGCGGTCGACCGCCTCACGGACGAGGCCCGCGATCGACACGTCGGCGCGGCACGCGGTGTGCTGGGTCTGGCCTACTCCGATGACCGCACAGCGCTGCGCCATCACTCTCCCTCCAGAACGGCGACGAGGTTCTGTTGCAGGCATGGCCCGCTCGCGCTGTGGGCAACCGCCCGGTCGGCGCCGCCGGCCAACAGCCGGTCGGCGGCCTCGGCGAAGCGGATCAGGCCGGCTGCCATCTGCGGGTTGGCGCACAGCGCTCCGCCGCTCGGGTTGATCACCGTCTGCTCCGCATCGAGCCCCAACGCCGAGGTGAGCAAGATCTGCTGGTGCGAGTACGGCGCGTACACCTCGGCGACGTCGACGCGGTCGGCAGCGACGCCGGCGTGATGAGCCGCAAGAGCCGCCGACGACGCCTCGGTCAGCGAGTGACTCCCGAGTCGCTGACTGTCGATGCGATGGTCGATGCCACGGATCCAGGCCGGACGATCGCAGAGCCGACGGGCGGCGTCAGCCGACGCGAGCACGATGGCGACGGCCCCGTCGACGGGGAGCCCGCAATCGTGGGCGCGCAGCGGGGCGGTGACATACGGTTGCGCAAGCAGTTCTGCCGCGGTCATCGCGGTGCCCCATCCGATGAGGGGATTGGCGATGCCATCGCTGATGCTGCGAGCCACGACTGCGGCCATCGATGCCTCCGTGACCACTCCGGCGTCGAGGCAGGCCCGCGCTTGCACCGCGGCGATGGCGGTCGCCCCGGGCCACAGCGGCGCCATCATGTACGGATCGAGCTGGAGCGTGAGGATGCGGTCGATCGGCCCGGCCGTGGTCTTGCCGTTGGCGAAGACCAGCGCTGTCTCGGATTCTCCAGTTTGGATCTTGACCCACGCCTCGTAGAGCGCGAGCGCGCCGTCGCCTTCGACGTGGCTCTCCACGATCGGCGGCCACGCCCCGATCGCGTCGACCGCCGACACGAAGCTGAACGGCTGGCCGCTCATGTAGTCGCAACTGCCATGGCACCAGAAGTCGATGTCCTGACGCCCGAGACCGGCACGCTCGAGCACCTCGACGATCGTTGGTGCGATGAGTTCGACCGAGGTCAGCTCGGTGCGCATCTCGAGAGGGCGCTGGGCGGTGGCCACGATCGCCACGTCGCGCGTCATGACGTGGCTCGAATGGTGGTGACGTCGGCCTCGCCGGTCGGGCGGAAGTACTCGATGTTCTCGAGCGAGGGACCCCATTCGTCGCGGGGCTTCCAGACCGGCTCGACACGCATGCCCATCCGTACGTCGTCGGTCTCGCACTCCTGGATGAGGTGTTGCATCGAGATGTCGGCACCGTCGAGCAGGATCTGCGCGGCAACGTAGGGAATCTTCACCTTCTGGCCGAGGAACGGGACGTTGACGACGCAGAACGTGGTGATCGTGCCCGCCGGCCCCACTTCGACCTCGTCGCCGAGCGGAGCAGCACAGCGCGGACACACGCCATTGCGGGGCGGGAAGTACACCTGCTGACACACCGTGCAGCGACGGCCGAGCAACCGACCGTTCATGAGGCTCTCGAGATGGCCAGAGGCCGCCGGTCCGGCTGACCACTCATACGCGACGGAGATCGGCTGGAGCAGACGCAACACCTGCTCGTCGCTCATGCCACGACCGCTGCGTTGGCCTCGGAATCCGAACTGATCAGATCGAAGCAGGCGATGTCGGTGATGCCGCCCTGCGGGTCGCCCGACCAGCGAACGGCGACTCGCGATCCGGTGGAGATCGAGTCGGCGCTGCACGCGTCGACGGCATGGAACATCTCGACGTCGGCGCCGTCGAGCCGTATCAGCGCCCACGCGAAGGGGTGGTCGAGCGGCTGATCGGCTTGTGGTTCGGCCTGCCACGCCCACGACGTGACGGTGCCGTGCTCGCCGACCGATACCCACTCGGTACAGGGTGCACCTGTGATCGGGTCGAACTCGGCAGGCGGCACATAGACCCGACCGTCGCTGCCTCGCGTGCCTTCGATTCGACCGTCGCGCAGCGACGTGAAGAATCGCGCCAGTGTGGTCCCCACCGTTCTCGAATACGGGTAGGTCATCAGCAGAGGCGCCGTGAAACAACCGTCCTCGGTACGGAGGAACTCGAACGTCGCCCCAGACATGACTGCCGTTCTATCAGTCGTCGTCGGTTTCTGACGAGTCGTCAGATCCACCCTCGCGATTTCGCGACGGTGTGCTACGTTCACCGCAAGTTCTACTCCGGGGGGAAATTCACATGGCTCGAAGGTCTGTTCGCGTTGCTGCTGCGGTCACCTCGTTGATGCTCGTCGCCGGAGCCTGCGGGGGATCGCGCGACGAGACGACGACTCCCACTGCACCGGCTCCCACTGTGACCACGGAGACTTCGACCGACACCGGCGCTGCGACCGACACGACTGACACGAGCACGGCGACCGACACGACCATGGTCTCGGATGTCGAAATGTTCGGTGATGCCCCGTGGCCCTGCGGCCCGGGCAGCGGCGACAACACCGACGACGGCAGCACCGTCGGGGTCACGGCCGACTCGATCGACATCGCCACCGGCGACGACGCCGGCTATGCCGCCTCACCGGGCCTCAACCACGAGATCACCGATGCGATGAATGCCATGGTGGCCAAGTGCAACGAGCTCGGAGGTATCAACGGCCGAACGATCAACCTCAACTACTACGACGCGAAGATCCTGGAGGTCAGCGCGGCGATTCAGAGCGCCTGCGATGACGAGAACTTCTTCCTCGTCGGCCAGGGTTGGGCGTTCGACCAGAACCAGGAGGAGATCAGGCTGGGTTGCGGCCTCCCAGCGGTGCCGGGGTACACGGTGAGCGCCGCATTCGCCCATGGCAAGGACGTGTTCCAAGGCGTCCCCAACCCGTCGGATGAAACCACGAGCGGAGTCTTTGCCCAGATCGCCGAGCTCTTCCCCGAGGAATCCAAGCAGGTCGGCACATTGACGGGCGCCATCAGCTTCACCCAGGAGACCCGCGACAAAGTGGTTGCAACCGCTCCCGCGTTCGGCTGGGGGTTCGCCGAGACCACGCTCGAGAGCAACATCTCCGGTGAGCCGGACTGGACGCCGTTCGTCAAGCAACTCGAGGACGCCGGTGCCGAGATGGTGTCCTGGCAGGGAACCTGCCTGCCCAGCCTGCTGCTGTTCGCCCAGACCGCGAAGCTCAATGGTCTCGATGTGCCGATCGTGGTCGATTCGAACCACTACACGGCCGAGTGTGCGGCGTCCAACACCGACGGTGCACTCGACAACCTGTACGTCCGCATGTCGTTCGTGCCCTTCGAAGATGCGAGCGCCAACCCGGCCACGCAGGACTACCTCGACCTGATCGCCGCCAACGGAGGCGACACGGCGATGCTCGGCGCGCAGAGCACGTCGTCGTTCCTGCTCTGGGCAACGGCGGCCGCGGCCTGTGGTGACCAGCTCACACGAGAGTGCGTCCTCACCAATCTCGCCGCCACCACGTCGTGGACCGGGCACGGGCTGCACGCCGAGTCGGACCCCGGAGGCAATCACCCGCCCAAGTGTTCGTCGATCATCCGTCTCGTCGGCACCGAGTTCGAACGGGTGGTGCCGACCGAGGCCGCCGGTTTCGAATGCGACGACGCATGGATCAGCCCGATCTCAGGGACCGCCGCTCTCGAAGCCGCCAAGCTCGACGAGAACCGCATCTCGCAGCAGTTCGCCGCGGGATGATCGATCCCACCCACCGACGACCGACTCACTCGGTGATCCCCCGCTGACTCGACGGGAGTCTGGATGCAGGACTTTCTCGCGTACACCGTTCTGGGCATCTGCCTCGGGTCGGTGTACGCCATCGCCGCCGCCGGCATCGTGGTCACCTACACCACGTCGGGGATGTTCAACTTCGCCCATGGCGCCGTGGCGACCATGTGTGCGCTCGTCTACTGGCAGTTGAATCAGGCGTGGCACGTGCCCGGCCTCATCGCCGCCGTACTGACGGTCTGCTGCTTCGCTCCGGCGCTCGGAATCTTCCTGGAACTGGTGGTGATGCGCGGGCTGCGCGACACCAACGAGGTCACCAAGCTGGTCGTTCCCATCGCAGTACTCCTTGCGATCACGGGAACGGCCACGTGGATCTGGTTCCGTGACGGCGCCCGCGCGATCGTGCCCAAGAGGTTCTTCGGCGCGCAGAGCATCGACGTGCTCGGCCAGCCCGTCTACTACCACCAGGTCATCGGTGTCGTGCTCGCAGCGGCGATCGCCGTCGGGCTCTACCTCGTGATGTACCGGACGCGGCTCGGGGTCACCATGCGGGCGACGGTCGACGATCGACGCTTGCTCATGCTCAACGGGGGACGACCCGACCACGCCAGCATGGCCAGCTGGGGCATCGGCTGCGGGCTCGCCGGACTGGCCGGGGTGCTGCTCGCCTCCCAACAGGGCGCGCTGCAGGTCTTCGCGCTCACCCTGCTCGTCATCGACTCCTACGCCGCAGCGGTCGCCGGACGCCTGCGCAGCGTGCCCATCGCCTACGTCGGCGCGATGGTCCTCGGGCTCGCCCGGTCGTACTTCGACATGGTGTCCAACGCCGGCCAGAACTGGCCGGCGATCGCCAACATGCGCAACGCGATCCCGGCGATCCTGCTCTTCGCCGCGCTCTTGTTGCTGCCGCAGGGCCGATTGCGCGGCGCGGTCGTGACGCGCACCCGTGAACGGTTCAACGTCCCGACGATGAAACAAGCCGTCGCATGGGGCGCGATCCTCATCGTGGGCGTGGCAATGCTGCAAGCCTTGATGAAGGGCGCGGCCGTCATCAACCTCACCAACAGCATGGCCCTCTCGCTCATGGCATTGTCGTTGGTGCTCCTCACCGGGTACGCCGGCGAGATCAACCTTGCCGTGTATGCCTTCGCCGGAATTGCCCTGATCGCAGCATGGCAGTTCGACGTCGGCCCGGGCGGCCTCGCCACCCAGGAGTCGCTCTCGCTCGCCGCAATCGTGCTGGCGATGGTGATCTGTGCGTTCATCGGCGGGCTCATCGCCTTGCCTGCGCTGCGCCTGAGCGGCCTGTACCTGGGCTTGGCGACGTTCGCCTTCGGAGTCATCGTCTACCAGTTGGTCATCCTCCAGCCGAGGCCGCTGCAGGGCTCGATCTTCGGTCAGCAGTTCACCGTCAACTTCTTCACCAACGGGTCGGTCACCGTTCCCCGCCCGCGCTGGTTCGGCGTCGACTTCCGCAACGAGCGCGCCTTCCTGATCCTGTTGACCGTGATGTTCGTCGTCATCGGCATCATGCTGATCCGACTCCGGCGGAGCGCGTACGGTCGGATGATCATCGCCATGAAGGACAGCCCGGCAGCGTGCGCCACCCTGGGGATGAACATCACGCGACTCAAGCTCGGCGTGTTCATGCTGTCGGCCGCGATCGCCGGTCTCGGCGGTCTGATGTGGGCGGCGCAGCAACGTACGGTCGCCAGCAACAACAACTTCGACGGGTTCGCCAGCCTGCTGCTGTTCATGATCGCGGTGGTGTGCGGAATCGGCTACGTCAGCGGGGCCCTCCTGGCCGGGGTCTTCCTCAGCGTCCTCAGCCTGGCGATCCCCAACGTGTTCGAGAAGCTGGGTTCCGACTACGAGTCGCTGCACTGGCTGTTCGTCACCGGCCTGGGCAACTTCGCCAAGTTCATCGGTGCTGCCTTGATCGGCATCCGGCTGGCCCGGAACCCGAGCGGTATCGCCCAGCAGGTGATGGATGGCTTCCGCCCGTTGAGGCGCGTTCCAGTGGGGACGGGCGTCTGGGTGGCGTCGATCATGATGTGGTGGCTGCTGGCCTGGCGTGGCGTCATCGGCAACTGGACGTTCGCGCTCGGCGTCATCGCCTCGGCGTTCATCGTTCCACGACTCTTGATGGCGATGTACCCGCAGCGCTTCATCGATGAGGGCAACGACGGCCAGGAGGATCTCGACATGATCGGGCTGTCCAGGCCGTTCGTCACCTCAGATCGAGACCGGTTCGATCGTGAGCTCGCGATACCGGTTGCCAGGGGGGGTCGCTCCGATGTCACTGCTTGAGTGCCACGCGCTGAACATGAGTTTCGGTGGAGCAAGGGTGTTGATCGATGTCGACATCACCGCCGAAGCCGGGGCGATCACGGGCCTGATCGGACCGAACGGAGCCGGCAAGACCACGCTGTTCAACGTGATCACCGGGTTGCTCCACCCGACTTCGGGCACCGTGCTGCTCGATGGTCGCAACATCACCGGGCTGAAACCGTTCAAGCGGTCACGCCTCGGTGTCGCTCGCACGTTCCAGCGACTCGAGCTGTTCACGTCGCTGTCGGTGCGCGACAACATTCGGGTGGCCGGCGAGATCGGCGCGAAATGGCAGCGCAACTCCACCGATCTGACTGCTGAGACCGACCGGGTACTCGACCAGCTCGGCATCAGCGATCTCGCCGACCGCGACGTGACCGAGATCCCGACCGGCATGGCGCGACGGGTCGAGGTCGGCAGGGCGTTGATGACCCGACCGAAGATCCTGCTGCTCGATGAGCCCGCCTCGGGGCAGAACGAGGACGAGACCGACGAATTCGCCGAACTGCTGCTGGAGCTGTGCGCTGCCGGAACGTCGATCCTCCTCGTCGAACACGACGTGGCCCTCGTGATGAAGGTGTGCTCGTTCGTGCAGGTGCTCGACTTCGGAGTTGTCATCGCCACCGGCACGCCGGAGGAGATCCAGAGCAACAGCCTGGTCCTCGATGCCTACCTCGGGGCGGAACAGACACCGTGACCGCGCCCAGCCTCGAGCTCATCGACGTGACCGCTGGATACGGCCCGATCGTCGTGCTGCAGGGCGTGTCGCTCGAAGTGGGCCACGGGGAGATCCTTGCTCTGCTCGGACCCAACGGTGGCGGCAAGTCGACGACCCTGCAGGTGTGCAGTGGGTTGCTGCCGATCACTCATGGTCAGGTGCGACTCGCCGATCATTCGGTCACCGGAACGTCGCCACACGCCTTGGCCAGAGCAGGCGTGTGCGCCGTGCCGGAAGGGCGTGGCGTCTTCCCCAACCTCACGGTGCGCGAGAACCTGATGATGGCCACGCATACGGGCCTGCTGCTCGCCGACATCGAGGACGCGACGTATGTGCGTTTCCCTGTACTCGGCGAGTGCCGTTCTCAGCTTGCGGGAACCCTGTCGGGCGGCCAACAGCAGATGTTGTCGATGTCGAGGGCGTTGGCCACCGATCCGGCCGTCCTGTTGCTCGACGAGTTGTCGATGGGCCTGGCGCCGATGATCGTTGCATCGCTGTACGAGATCGTTGCCGGGGTGGCCGCCGAAGGTGTCTCGGTGCTCGTGGTCGAACAGTTCGCCCGGTCAGTGCTCGGCATCGCCGACCGAGCTGCCATCATGCTCAACGGACAGATCGCTCGCTCAGGGCCCCCGGACGAGATCGCGGAAGAACTCTCAGCTGCCTACATGGGCAGAAAGGCGAAGGTATGACCGACCCAGGTCGTAAGGAACAGTTTGCTGCCGACGTGGCTGCGATGCAGGTGAAGACGTCGGGCAAGGCGTCCGCCGAACGCGCGTCGAGCACCTTGGGCATCATCTTGATGGTCGCATCACTGGTCATCGGCATCGGGTCGTACGTGACGGCCTCGAACGAGACCAACGTGCTCGACCAGAACGAACTCATCATCCTCGGGTTCGTGTGCGTCACCATGGCGATCATCGGCGCGGCGTTGTGGATCCGTGTGGCACTCGTACGTTTCTGGCGGTTCTGGTTGCTGCGCTCGCTCTACGAGGGCCAGGCTCATCTCGACGAGGTGGTCAAGGCCATCCGCGACCGTGATGGCGCGCCGGGCCACTAGAACACCACCACCCCGAAGGGGTTCTGGGGCGGGCTGGGTCAGTCCAGTACCAGTTCGGCCATCGTCCGCAGGGTCTCGATCGAGCCCCCGACGAGCATCGTCGTGACACGGCTGTGCTTCCAGGCCTCGAGGTCGTCGCGAACCTTGGCCTTCGGGCCGACGAGGCAGATCTCATCGATCATTGCGTTCGGCACTGCGGCGATCGCCTCGTCCTGCTTGGCGTCGAGGAACAACGCCTGGATCCGGTCCACGGCGGCCTCGTGGCCCAGCCGGCGAAACACGTCGGCGTGGAAGTTCATCTCCTTGGCTCCCATTCCGCCGACATAGAGCGCAAGCGTCGGTCGCAGCCGGTCGTAGGCGCGCTCCAGGTCGTCGTCGATGGCAACGTTGACCGTGGGGAGGATCTCGAACGTGTCGGGCGTACGCCGAGCCGTCGGCCGGGCGAAGCCCTCGGCGAGTGACGGACCATAGAGCTCCTCGTGGCGCGGCGCGTAGAAGATGGGGAACCAGCCATCGGCGATCTCCGCGGCGAGCGCCACGTTGCGCGGCCCCTCTGCACCGAGGAAGATCGGCACGTCGACGCGCAGGGGGTGCGTCATGATGTTGAGCGCTTTGCCGAGGCCGAGGCCGTCGGTGGCGGGAATCGGGTACTCGGGCCCGTCATTGGTCAATCGCTCCTCGCGGGCGAGAATCCGCCGCACGATGTCGACGTACTCGCGCGTACGCGCCAGCGGACGGGTGAAGCGCTGGCCGTACCAGCCCTCGACGACCTGCGGGCCGCTCACCCCGAGACCCAGACAGAATCGACCCCCCGACAGGTGGTCCATCGTCACCGCTGCCATGGCAGTTGCGGTCGGAGTCCGCGCCGACATCTGGATGAGGTTGGTGCCGAGCCTGATCGTGCTCGTCGACGCGCCCCACCAGGCGAGCGGGGAGATCGCATCGCTCCCCCACGACTCGGCCGTCCACGCCGAATCGAACCCGAGCCGTTCCACCTCCTGGAGAATCTGAGGAACACCGGGCGGCATCGAGCGGCCCCAATATCCGATGTGCCAACCGAGCTTCATCAGATCACCTTAGGCTAGGTTGCTGCTGGTTTCTGACGGGGCGTCAGATCATGAACACATCTGGAGGGACGAATGGAACTGGCGTACACCGACGAGCAGTTGGCGACGCGGTCGACGCTTCGCGCCTACTACGACGACCTGCTCGACCCCGATACCGTGGCCGAACTGGCAGCGGGTCACGGTATCGGCCCATCGATGCGGCGGGTCTGGAAGCAGATGTGCGCCGACGGCTGGGCCGGAGTCGGCTGGCCGACCAGCTACGGCGGCCAGGGACGATCGGCGATCGATCAGTTCATCTTCTTCGACGAGTCGATGCGCGCCGGCGCCCCGGTGCCGATGCTCACGATCAACTCCGTCGGCCCGACGGTCATGGCCTACGGCACCGACGAGCAGAAGGAGTTCTTCCTTCCCAAGATCCTGGCCGGCGACATCCACTTCTGTATCGGCTACTCCGAGCCCGGCGCCGGCACCGACCTTGCGTCACTGCGAACGAGCGCAGTTCGTGACGGCGACGAGTACGTGATCAACGGCCAGAAGATGTGGACGTCGCTGTCGAGTGATGCCGACTACATGTGGCTCGCCGTGCGCACAGATCAGGAGGCGAAGAAGCACAAGGGAATCTCGATCCTTGCACTGCCCATGGACACCCCCGGTATCACGTTGCAGCCCCTGCGGTTGATGGGCGAACACGACATCAATGCCGTGTTCCTCGACGATGTGCGGGTGCCCGTCGCCAACTGCATCGGCGGCGAGAACCAAGGGTGGACCCTGATCACCAACCAACTGAACCATGAGCGGGTCACCCTGTGCTCGTCGGGCATCGTCGAGCGAGCGCTCGACGACATCCGGGCATGGGCGCAGCAGACGGAGTTGCCTGATGGGCGCCGCGTCGTGGATCAGGAGTGGGTGCAGCTCAGCCTGGCCAGAGTTCACGCCAAGCTCGACGTGCTCCGATTGATGAACTGGCAGAGCGCGTGGGAGGCCACCAACGGTGTGCTCGACATCGGGCACTGCTCGGCCATCAAGGTCTTCGGCACCGAGTTCTACCTCGATTCGTTCCGGCTGCTGTTCGAGATCCTCGGCCCGCCCGGGTACCTCAAATCAGGTACCCCGGGAGCGGTGCTCCAGTCGCGTCTCGAGGCGTCGTACCGGGGCATGCTCATCCTCACCTTCGGCGGCGGCACCAACGAGATGCAGCGTGACCTGATCACGATGTTCAGCCTCGGATTCCCCCGGGCGGCACGCTGATGGACTTTGCCCTGTCCCCCGACCAGGCGGCCCTGCGCGACCTCACCCGCCAGATCGTCACCGATGCCTGCACGTCAGAGCACCTCACCGCAGTGTCGGCCACCGAGTCGGCGACCGACCTCGACCTGTGGCGCACGCTCGCCGATGCCGGCCTCGTCTCGATCCACCTGCCGGAGGCTGCCGGGGGCGGCGGTTACGGATGGCTCGAAGCCGCAATCGTGCTCAGCGAGATCGGCCGCATTGCCGCGCCGCTCCCCGCCCTCGCCGTCATGGCCATGGCGTCGCCGGCATTGGCCACGGTGCACCACGAACACCCCGAGCTGCTCGATGGTGTCGCCACCGGCGAGCACGTGGTGACAGCGGCGATCCACGAACAGGTCGGCGATCCATGGAGCCCCACCACGTCGGTCGCCGCCGGTCGCCTCAGCGGCACGAAGGTGTGCGTGTCGCACGGGCTGCTGGCGACCCGTCTCGTCGTCACCGCGGCCGACGGCCTGTACTCGGTCGAGGCGGATGCGCCGGGGGTGAGCATCGTCCGTCAGGACACCACGTCGGGGGTACCCGATGCAATGGTGAGCTTCGACAGCGCGCCGGCGCTGCGGATCGGCGGCAACGACGCCAGTAAGGCCCTGCTCCAGCGAGCCCAGTCAGCCGCCTGCGTCATGACGGCGGCCTCGTGCGAGACCGTGCTTGCATTGACCGCTGAGTACACGCGGACGCGACACCAGTTCGATCGGGCCATCGCCAGCTTTCAGGCGGTGAGCCAGCGCGCCGGCGATGCCTACATCGACACCGAGGCCGTCAGGCTCACCGCCTGGCAGGCCGCTTGGCGGCTCGACCGGGGCATGCCGTGCGACGAGGAAATGCTGACGGCGAAATTCTGGGCTGCCGAAGGCGGCTGGCGCGTCATGCACACCGCCCATCATCTCCACGGCGGCGTGGGCGTGGATCGTGACTACCCACTGCACCGCCACTTCTTCAACCACAAGCAGTTGGAGTTGCAGCTCGGCTCGGCCAACCCGTCACTCCAGCGGCTCGGCCGGATCCTCGCGGACTCACCGGTCTGACGGCTCAACCCTCGAGACCGAGGAGGCGCAGCGCCTCGGCGTTGGCCCACCGGTAGTCGGCCTTGCCGACCGCAGTCCGCACCACCTCCGGCACGAACTCGATCGCCTTGGGTGCCTTGAAGTCGGCAACGAGTGTGTGCGCGTGCGCGATCAGCTCGCCGACCGTCGCATGCATGTCCGGGCGGAGCGACACCAGTGCTGTGACCTGTTGTCCCCACCGCTCGCTCGGGGTGCCGACCACGACTGCGTCGTACACCGCCGCGTGCTGCTTGAGCGCCGCTTCGACTTCCTCGGGGTGGATCTTCTCGCCGCCGCTGTTGATGCTGACCGAGCCCCGCCCGAGCATGGTGATGGACCCGTCGGACTCGATCACTGCGAAGTCACCCGGCACGACCCACCGCTTGCCGGCGAACACCGGAAACGTGGCCGCCGTCTTGTCCGGATCCTTGTAGTAGCCGAGTGGGATACGCCCACTGCGAGCCAGTTTTCCGGTCTGACCCGGTGCACACTGCTCACCGTCGTCGGTGAGGACGGTGGTGTCGGGGCCGACATCGAATCGTGGCGCGCTGTGACCGGCACCGTCGTCAGCGCGCGATCCGGCCGCACCGGTCTCCGACGCGCCGTAGCTGTCGAGAATGACCACGTTCGGCAACACCGCCTTCAGCTCGCGGCGCACACCCGCCGACAGCGGCGCCCCACCGTTGCCGATGCTGAACATGTTCGACAGGTCGTAGGTCGCGGTGCCGTCGGCGAGCGCAGCCGCCAGCGGACGGCCCATCGCGTCGCCGATCGTGCTCACCGAGTTCGCCCAACTGCGCTCGGCCAACCTCCAGATCGCATGCGGATCGAACCGGGGCCCGGTCGAGAGCACGAACACGCCACCCATCGTGAAGGCGTTGCCCATCACCCATTGGCTCCCACCGTGCATCATCGGGCCGAGCGCCATCAGCCGGATCTGTCCCGGGTTCGCCACGGCTTCCTCACCGAGTTGTTCCGGCCGCTCGATCGGGCGGCCTCCACGACCGGCGTTCATCGCCGCCAGCAGTACATCCTCATGACGCCACATCACGCCCTTTGGCATCCCGGTCGTTCCGCCGGTGTAGATCAGGTAGAGATCGTCGGCCGAACGCTCGCGCCCGTCGCGCCCGGCCGAGGCTGCCGCCAACGCCGACTCATACGCATCGCCGATCACCAACGTGTGCCGCACCAGCGGGAGGGCGTCACGCACCGCATCGACGGCACCGGTGAACTCCTCACCGACGATCACCGCGACGCAGTCGGCGTTGTCGTAGAGGTACCGCAGTTCGGCCTCGACGTAGCGGAAGTTGACGTTGATCGGTACTGCGCTGATCTTGCAGCAGGCGTAGAACGACTCGACCCACTCGGTGCAGTTCGCCGCGTGGATACCGACATGCTCGCCCGGGCGAACCCCGACGCCGGCCAGATGGTTGGCGAGTCGCGTCGCCCGCTCGTCGAGTTCCCCGTACGTCAACTCACGGTCATCGGTGATCACAGCCGGCCGGTCGGGGATCGCGTCGGCGATGATCTCGAAGACGTCGGCGAGCTGGAATTGACGACGTGTCACGTAACGACCTCGGTCAGTAGCGGTGCCACGTCGGCACCGAACATCTGGAGTTGCTCACACAACTCGTCGCAACTGCGGGCCTTGAACCGCACTTGCAGTTGGTTCACGCCGTCGGCGGCGCCGGCGAGAACGCGCTCGGCGATGCTCGGCGGTGAGCCGCTCAACGTGGCCTCGCCGACATCCCACGACGGCGAGCCGACGTACAGGAACGGAGTGATGTGGCCGATCGCCATCGGGTGCTCGGCGCGTCCCGCCGACCTCCGCTCCTCCTGCAACATCGCCACCATGTTGGCATCCGAAGGTCCCTGCGGAAGCCATCCATCGGCCATGCGGGCTGCTCGCTTGATGGCTGCGGGCGATGATCCCGCAACCCAGATCGGTGGCCGTGGCTGCTGCACCGGGCGGGGACGGGCGCCGAATCCGTCGACGAACTCGCTCGTCAGTGCCGCGTCCAGAACCGGAATGCCGGCGTCGACCATGCTGCCCCGACGTGTGAAGTCGACGCCGAGGTGCTCGAACTCGGCCTGGACATGCCCGGCGCCGATGCCACAGATCATGCGGCCACCCGACAGATGGTCGACCGTGGCGAACTGCTTGGCGGCGATCAGTGGGTGACGGTACGGGAGCACGTAGACGTGGCTCAACAGCATCACCCGTGTGGTGAGCGCAGCCAGCCAACTCAGCGTGGCGATGGGGTCGACCCAGTGAGTGCCCATCGAATCCGCCGCTG